>URCP01000023.1 GCA_900546315.1 uncultured Eubacteriales bacterium | reverse complement strand
CGAGACGCTCGAGAATATCCGCGCTCGTCGAGTACCCGCTCTTCGTCTTCTTTCCGGCGGGAAGCCCGAGACGCTCGAAGAGCACCTCCCCGAGCTGCTTCGGCGAATTGATGTTGAACTCGCAGCCGGAAAGCGCGTATATACGCTCTTTCAGCGTCTCCGCCGCCTCACCGAGCTTGTCCGAGAAACTCCGCAGTCCCTCGGTATCCACCTTGAACCCGGCGGACTCCATGCCGGAGAGCACCTTCGCGAGCGGCATCTCGATCTCATGGAGCAGCTTTTCCTGCCCGCGCTCCCGAAGGGTATTGTCGAGCTTGCCGGCGATGAGATAAATCTCCGCGGCGTTCAGACTCTCTTCCGAGGTCTTCGTCTCGTCCCCGCCGAGATATCTTATCCTCAGCCGGTCCGCGGTGTACGCGCCCTCAGACGGATCCGCCACATACGCCGCGAGCATCACGTCGAAGCCGAAGCTGAAGTCCGCCGGCAGCATCGGGTTCTCGTTCCAGAGCTTTTTCGAGTCATAGACTATGCTCTCCATCCTGTAAGCCTTCCCCTCCCCGCCGGCGTACTCGTCCGCACGCGAGAAGAGCTCGCACAGAAGGTTCTCCCGCGGGCGGTTCAGCGGCGTCTCGAGCATGGTCTTCCCGTCCCCCGAGAGCTGAACCGTCCCCGGCGTCGACGCGAGGGCGACCTTGTCAAAAGACACGACGGCGCGGAGAAATTCGTCCGCGTTCACGTTTTTCGTTTCGATTTCCGGCTTTTTCCGGGTGTCCTGTGCGGTTTCCTGTCCTTCAAGCCCGAAACGCTTGATGAGTCCGGTGAACTCAAGCTCCGTGAAGAGGGCTTTCAGCTCGTCCCTTCTGTACCCGTCGGTCGCGAGATCATCCGCCGTCACGCCGAGCGGCGCCGCGGTGTCTATCTTCGCGAGGTATCTCGAGAGATACGCGCTCTCGCGCCCTGTCTCGAGCTTCGCGCGCACGCCCTTCGCGATGGTCGGTATCTGCGCGCCCGCCGAATCGTCTATCGCCTTGTAGACGCCGTCGAGAGAGCCGAAGTCGGATATCAGCTTCAGCGCGGTCTTCTCACCGATGCCGGGCACGCCAGGAATATTGTCCGACTTGTCGCCCATGAGCGCCTTGACGTCGACGAACTGATCCGGTCCGACGCCGTAGGTCTCGCGGAAGTGCTCCTCGTCGAAATTGATCGTGTCGCTGTTCGACGCGAGGAGAACTGTCGTTGACGCGTCGATGAGCTGGAGAGAATCGCGGTCGCCGGTGAGGAGATACGCGCGGTAATCCTCCTTTTCGGCAGTCCTCGACAAGGTGCCGAGGATGTCGTCCGCCTCCCAGCCGGGGAGCTCGAGCACCTTCGCCCCGAGCGCGGCGGCGAGGCGCTTCGCGTACGGGAACTGCATTCCGAGCTCGTCCGGCATGGCTTTTCTTCCAGCCTTGTACTCGTCGAACTTTTCGTGTCTGAAGGTCGGCGCCTTGACGTCGAACGCGACCGCGAGGGCATCCGGCTTCAGGTTCTCGATATGCTTCGAGAGTATCGTCGCGAAGCCGTAGACCGCGTTCGTGAACAGCCCGGTGTGGGTAGTGAGCGGTCTTATCCCGTAGAAAGCGCGGCAGAGGATGCTGTTGCCGTCGACAGCGAGGAGTGTTTTCATGGTCCTTATTTCCTTTCGGAGATCTTCATTAATATTTATATTATACCACTTTACGGGACTTTTGTCACCCCCTTAATTGTTACTTTTTTCCGTCACGCGGGAATACTGTACGGCGCGCCCGTTTTCAAACTTATGTCACAATTGAATGCGCAAAACCTTAACAATTATATGATATAATGGATTTTGAATATCATGATACGAACAGGTGGTGAGAGATTGAACAGCGTCAGACCCGCGCCGGATAAGGGCAAATCAAAAAAAACGCCAGGCGGCGCCCCGGAAACGAACGAATACTACGAGAGGGTCGCGCGGCATTTCAGAAGCGCGAAGCACGTCTCGATCTTCGCGACGATAGTCTTCCTTTTAGCGGCGATCGCGACGAGCAGGAGCGAGCTTACCATCGAGAACCTGCAATACCTGATGAAGTTCATCAGCTTCACGAACACCGAGACGTCGATCACCGCTACGCGCATAACCTACCCGTCGAGCGACCGCACACGGCTTGAGCTGTTTATCGGCGACCTGTGCTATCTCTCGCCGGAGGGCTACGCGCTGTACGACTCCCGCGGGAACACGATAATGACCGAGAATATAAAGTACGCCTTCCCGATGCTGTCGACCGGCTCGAAATACGCGCTGTGCTACGACCTCGGCGGCACGACGTTCACGGTGTTCAACACCTTCGCGAAGCTGTCATCCGGAACGGTCGACTACCCGATAACGGCGGCGGACATTTCGGACGCCGGGAATTTCGTCGTCGCCTCTTCAACGCGTGAGTACCGCACCGCGGTGATGCTCTACGACAGCGACCTCAAACTCCTGTCGAGAGTGCTCAGGGAGAATTACCTGTCCGACGTAACACTGAAGCGCGACGGCTCGGAGGTCGCGGTAATGACCGCGGGAAGCGTCGACGGCGAGTTCGTGACGACGATCGAGCTGATCGTCCCCGGTCACGACAGCGTCCGGAAGTCGGTGAACTTCTCCGGGCTCGGATATTCGATACATTATATGGATAATGCCATCGCGGTCGTGTATGACTCGGGAATCATCTTATATGACAGCGACCTGACGCTGATACGCGCGGTCAAGGACATGTCGCTCGTCATGACCGATGTGTCGGACAGATATCTCACGTGTATCGACGCGTCCGGCGTCATCGGCAACAGCTACGCCGTTACCGTCTACGATACGAAAGGACAGATAAAAGCGACCGCCGACCTCGACGGAAAGCTGATCGGCGCCGACCACGACGAGTCCGGCGAATATATCTTCCTTCTCGCCGGCGACACGGTGACGCGGATAAACCTCGAGAACCGCAGGATCGGTCAGGTGAAGGCGGATGCGAGCGGATTTGACATTGTAGCGATGAGCCCCAACAGCTACCTTATAGCGACGTCAAGCTACGCGCTGACCTGCACTCCGGATGACTTCGGGGAGAAGTATCTCGACGATTCCGCCGACACAGGAGACGCGGAACCCGTCACTCCGCCGGTCACGCCTGACACCGCGGCGACCGAAACCACCAGCCTTCCGGAAACGGGTATTCCGGACGACACCGATGGACAGGACACGGCGGAGACAACCCCAGCAACATGATATCCCCTGAAAGGAAACAGAATTGAGTCTCGTTATTGACATAATCATCATCCTCGCCGCCGTGGCGTCTGTCTACGGCGGGATCATCCGCGGGTTCGTGAAGTCAGCGTCCGGTTTCATCTCGCTGATTCTCGCGCTCACAGCGACGTATATGTTCGCGTCACCTGCGGCGGAGTGGCTCGACCGGAACGTCGTCTCGGAAAGGGTCGGGGCTATCGTTTCCGACTCGATAACCTCAATCGTCACGGCGGGTGAGCAGAAGCTCGCCCTCGCGGACATCTTCGCGGACAGACCGGAGGCGCTCGACAGCATAGCGTCCCGCTTCGGCTTCGATCCGGACGAGGTCGGGGAGTACTACTCCGACAAGCTCGCCGAAAAGACAGACAGCGAGGCGATAGAAAAGCTGTCGGATTACATCGCCGCGCCGACCTCCGCCGCGATCAGCCGCGTCCTCGCGGCGGCGGGAGTGTTCCTCATCGCTCTCATCGCGCTGAAGTTCGCTTTCTTCATACTCGACCTGATATGCCGTCTGCCTGTGCTTGACCAGCTCAACACGCTTCTCGGGCTGATCTTCGGCATACTTAGCGCGATAGTCTTCGCGTGGGCGATCTCGAACATAGCGGTCGGAGTCATACGCGCTTTCTCCACGATACGCGGCGACATATTCAACCAGACCGTTATCGACGGCTCGGTGATACTGAAATTCTTCTATCAAAAAGGCTTTATTTTAGCAAAATAACATTCCGGTCTCCCGGATAACAATACAACGCCACCCAGAAAGGAAAGGTCGGAAAACATACCGACCGACACAGGTAAATCAGAACATGGAACTTTGCTCAAGATGCCATAAGCGCATGGCTGTCGTCTACATGACGCGGCTCGGCGAGAACGGCGAGACGGTCACCGAGGGCATCTGCCTCAAGTGCGCCAAGGAGCTCGGCATCAAACCGGTGAACGATATACTCGACAAGATGGGGCTGACCCCGGACGACATCGACAACATGGTCGACGGAATCGACGGCATCCCTGGGATCATCACGACAGATCCGGCTGACCAGGATCAGGACAAAGACGACGGCACGCCGGACGGCGAGACGCCTCCCGGCGGCGCTCCCGCGATAGATTTCGGAAAGATATTCGGAAGGTTCGGTTTCCCCGGCGCCGCTCCGAAGGACTCCGCCGGACAGCCGCGCGAGGAGTCCGAAAAGAAAGAAAAGACCCGCGACGGAAAAAAGCCGTCAAAGCTCAAATACCTCCCGACCTACTGCCAGAACCTCAACGAAAAGGCAAAGAGCGGCGCGCTCGACTCGATTGTCGGACGCTCCCGCGAGCTCGAGCGGGTGGTGCAGATCCTGAACCGCCGCCAGAAGAACAACCCCTGCCTGATCGGCGAAGCCGGCGTGGGCAAGACCGCCATCGCCGAGGGGCTGGCCCAGCGGATCGCCAAGGGCGATGTGCCCTTCAAGCTGCGGGACAAAGAGGTCTACCTCCTGGATCTGACGGCCCTGGTGGCCGGCACCCAGTTCCGGGGCCAGTTCGAGAGCCGGATGAAGGGCCTTATCGACGAGGTGAAGCGCCTGGGGAACATTATTTTGATGATCGACGAGGTTCACAACATCGTCGGCGCCGGCGACGCCGAGGGCTCGATGAACGCCGCGAATATCCTGAAGCCCGCCCTCTCGAGAGGCGAGATACAGGTCATCGGCGCGACGACCCTCACCGAGTACAGAAAGTATATAGAAAAAGATTCCGCGCTCGAGCGCCGCTTCCAGCCGGTCATGGTCGACGAGCCGTCGATCGGGGACTCGGTGAAGATAATCGAGGGAATCAAGCACTACTACGAGGATTTCCACCATGTGAAGATCTCCGACGAGATCGCCAGAAAAGCGGTCGTCCTCTCGGAGAGATATATCACCGACAGATATCTGCCGGACAAGGCGATTGACCTCATCGACGAGGCGGCGGCGCACGTGTCGCTGTCCTCCCCGGTGCTGACCGAGTATGACGACATAACGAGAAAGCTCAGCGGCGTGAAGAACGAGCGTGAAGCTCTCGAGACCTCGACCGAAGCCGTTGTTCCGGTCGAAGGGAAAGAAGTAGACCGTTTCCAGCGCCTCGCCGAGCTCCAGACAAACGAGCTGAGACTCGAAAAGCGCCGCGAAGAGCTCGAAACCGAGAGAGCCGGCGTCGAGGTCACGGCGGACGATCTCGCGAACGTCGTCGAGATCTGGACCGGCGTCCCCGCGTCCACTATAAACGAGAACGAGTTCCTGCGCCTCGACAAGCTCGAGTCGCGCATAAAGGAGCACATCGTAGGTCAGGACGAGGCTGTCTCCGCCGTCGTCAGGGCAATCAAACGCGGTCGCGCCGGAGTTTCGAGCAAGCGCAAGCCGGTATCCTTCATTTTCGCCGGTCCGACAGGCGTCGGTAAGACCGAGCTTGTAAAGACGCTCGCCGCCGACCTGTTCGACTCGCCCGACGCGCTGATACGGCTCGATATGTCCGAGTACATGGAAAAGCACGCGGTCTCGAAGATCATCGGCTCGCCTCCCGGCTACGTCGGCTACGATGAAGCTGGACAGCTCACCGAGAAGATAAGACGCCATCCGTATTCGGTCGTGCTCTTCGATGAGATCGAGAAGGCGCATCCGGACGTCATGAACATCCTTCTTCAGGTGCTCGACGACGGAAAGATAACCGACTCGCACGGCAAGACGGTTGATTTCTCGAACACGGTGCTCGTCATGACGACGAATGCTGGCTCGCAGACCGGAAACGGCTACGCCGGCTTCGGAAACGGCGGCTCGCAGACCGAGAACAAGACCGAAAAGGCGCTCTCGGATTTCCTGCGCCCCGAGTTCATCAACCGCATCGACGAGATAATCACCTTCAGACCGCTCGAGGAGAAGGACTTCATAGAGATCTCGAGGATAATGATAAACGACCTCGCGAAGGCTCTCGCCGAAAAAGACATCACGGTGAAGTGCTCCGAGGAAGCTCTCGGGCTCATCGCGAAGAAGGCGTACTCCAGAAAGTACGGCGCGAGAAATCTCCGCCGCCGCATAGAGACCGACGTCGAGGACAGAATCGCCGCCGAGATAATCTCGAGCTACCAGAAAAAGCTCACCGGCGTCGCCATCGGCGCGAAGGACGGCGAGCTGACCTTCGATTTCATCTGATATGCGGGAGACGTGGTATGACCGGTCGATCGAGCAGCTTGAGCACAGGTTCTCGACCGACCGAGGCTCCGGGCTCGGCCGCGCCGACATAAAGAAGATCCGCCGCGAATACGGCGCGAACGACATCTACCCTACCCCGTCGAGCGGATTCTTCGGATACCGCTCGCATATATTCATAGACTTCGCGTCGACCCTGCTTTTTGTCGCGGCGATTCTCGCGGCGATATTCGGGCTGCCGGTCGCGTCGGGGACTATAATCGTTCTGCTCATCATAAATCACATCGCGTCGGTCTTCACCTTCGCCAAGGCGCAGAAAGTGCTCGAGGGAATGGCGGCGTACTCGCTGCCGACCGCGAAAGTCATACGCGACGGGAAATTGAGCCTTATCGATATGCGCGCTCTCGTTCCGGGCGACGTCATTTTTCTGTCGGCAGGCGATATCGTCCCGGCAGACTGCCGTCTCTTCGCGTCGGACAACCTCTATATCAACGAGGCGCTGATAACCGGCGTCGCGAGCTCGAGGCGCAAGGACGCGGCGTTCAACCATTTCGCGCCGGGTCTGCCGCTCTCTGAGCGCGCAAACATGGCGTACGCCGCGACGATTGTCACCGCCGGAAACGGACGCGCCATCGTCGTTGAGACCGGCGTCGCTCGGCAAGACGAAGCCGATCGTCACGCATGAGAACCTGAAGATACTCGCCGCGCTGAAGAAGACCTGCTCGAAGATATCCCTCGCGATGCTGACGCTGATCTTCACGGTGACTCTCGTCGGATTGTTCTCCGAGTACGGGAAGACCGGGCTTTTCGACATATTCCTGACCGGAAGCGCACTCGCGGCGGCGTCAATGTCCGAGCTCTTCACGGCGTTCGGTTATATAATGATAGGCTGCGGAGTGTTCAACGCGATGAAGCGGCGCCACGACGTCAATGTCGGCGCGCTCATCAAGAACACCGAAAAGTTAGAGTCTCTTAAAGACGTGAACTGCGTCATCATCCCGAAGGACGGAATGATAACCGTTTCCCACTCGATTGCCGAAAAAATATACGTCCCCGGAAAGCTGTTCGGCGCCTCTGACGCGGACAATGTCTCGAAATTCAGGTCGGTGGTGCTCTGCGGTGTCATTTCGACCGGCATCTACGGCGCGGGGCTGTCCGACCTCAACTCGTCCTCGCGGCGGATAACACCTGAGGAGGAAGCGCTCGTCGATCTCGCCGACCGGCTCGGGCTATACAATTCCGGCATAGACCGCGACCACCCGATAATCGAGCACAAGCCCGCGGGCGGAGCGTCGAAGTTCGACACGACGCTGACCCTCGACACAGACAAGCGATACATGGCGGTCTGCCGCGGTGAAGCTCAGGAGATACTGAACTCCTGCGAATATTACACAAGAAACGGTTCGATCTACAGAATGACGACCGACGACCGTCTCGCGTTCCTCGGAACCGCGGAGAGTCTCATCAAGAGCTCGTACAAAATCGCCGCCGTCGCGACCGGTACGACCGGGTACAACAATCTTACCAGAATCGGCTCGATACAGAGCGATCTCACTTTCGAGGGCTTTATCGCGCTCCGCGAGCCGCTCGAGCCGGGCGTCGCGCAGACGATCTCGAAGTGCCGCGCCGCAGGCGTCCGCGTCATAATGACGACCGACCGGTACACCGAGAGCGACAAATACCTCGCGATGTCGGTAGGGCTTATAAAGGACGAAAAAGAAATTCTGACCGAAAACCGCAGACTCTCCTACAGCAAGGATATGCTGCGCGTCAACCTTCCCTTCTACAATATGTACTGCGGCATACCGCCCGCGGGAATCGCGGAGATTGTGACAATGCTGCGCGCGGACGGCGCGAAGGTCGCCCTGCTCGCCGGAGGAATAAGCGGCGCGATGCTGCTCCGGACCGCCGACGTCGGCTTTGCCGAGAGCGTCACGATCTCCCCGAAGGCGAAGCGCGGTATTGTCGACATCCGCTCCCGCGGCACGCCGGCGTACTCACGCATCGCGGACACCGGCGGGCACACGTTCGACTCGGAGGCGCTCAAATTCATCTCGGACGTTGTCGTGTCGGACGCGGACAAGAACGGCGACGGCGGATTCCGCGCGGTCGTCTCCGCGCTCGAGTTCTCGCACTCGATATTCCGGAATATGCTCCGGATACTGAAATATCTCGTGACGGTCCAGCTGGCGCGAATTTTTCTGGTGCTCGGCTCGATACTTCTCGGGTCGGTATTCCCGGAGATCTCGACGCCCGACGCGGTGCAGCTCGTTTTCGGCGGGCTCATTGTCGATTTCGCGGCGGTCGTCACGGTCGCGTTCGCGAAACCTCCGCATGATGCGTTGACAATGCGCGACGACGTGATGTACGCGCTCGCGCACCCGATACGCACGAATATCCGCCCGGCGGTCTTCGCGCTCGCGGAGGCGGTGACGCTCCTCGCGGTCGTGCCTGCTTTCCACGCTCTCGGACTTAATCCGGGCGGGAGCTACAGTACTGTCACTTTCCTCGCATTCACTCTGTTCCAGCTTGTCACGCTGACGGCTTATGAAAGCGACAGGTCGGTCTTTGCCGGGAATCTCCGCGTCAACACGATACAGGCGGCTCTGACGTTCGGGCTCGCTGTGTTCTTCGCGCTCGGGATGGCTGTGCCGGAGTTCGGCGCGCTCTTCTCGTTCGGGAAGCTCGGCGCGGCGGGATTCGCGGCGGTCGCCGTCATGACGCTGCTGACCTTCACACTGCACGAGCTGTACAAGTTCGCCGCGTCGCACTCTCCGTCCGACCGCGGACGAAAGAAGAAAGAGCCCGCGGAAAAGCCCAAAAAAGCGCCCACCGTGAAAAAAGGCTCTATCTTCGGGCTTGACGACACCGACGACGATGACACACCGGAACCGGACGATGCCGGTGACACCTCTGACGATATAAGTGACGAAAATGACACAAACCAAAATGAAAATGAAACCGAAAGCGAAAACGATGACTGACCCGACGGTCTGCTGAAAAATCTGCGAAAGGAATGATACGGATCATGAGCAACGCACCCGAAAAACAGTATATCGAACGGAAACCGAAGGCGCGCAGGATGCTGAACTTCACGTCATCCCCCGCCTGTGAGGAGATATTGCGCGTAATCCCGACGCGCAGCATATCCGCCCTTTCCTGTTGGGCGATACGCTACTCGAAGGATCAGTGTCTCGGCATTTTCGACGCACACACGACCTCGTCCGACGGCGGGCTCAGGCGCGCTCTCGACGAATCGATCAACATCTGTCTCGGGTGCGCCGAAGCGACGGCGTCGCCAAGGACAGCAATCCGCCGCGGCGCTGTAGGTCCGGCGCTCAAGACCGTATCAAGGCTCGCCTGCGCCGAGACCGACCCGACGGCACAGGCGGCGGCGAGAGCTATATCGGTCGCCTGCGCATCTGTGCGCACTCCGTCGAGCGTATTCGGATTTCTCTTCTACCTTGCCGCGGCGAAGGCGTATGACGCGGCGGGCATCGGTGAGCCGGTCGGATTCTACGACGATTTCACGGCGAAAGTTATGGCGGAAGCCCTCGGATCGCTGACATCCGAAACGGAGCCGGACCCTGTGAACCCATGCAGAATATTCCTGAAGCTCTGACTCACCCTTTCGGTCCGGTCGTCGGACCTGATTCGGAAATACTGATTCTCGGAAGCTTCCCGTCGGTGAAGAGCCGCGAGGAAGGCTTCTACTATGGTCACCCGCGCAACCGGTTCTGGAAAATCATGACGGCTCTCGCGAAAGACAAAGGCATCGCCGTTCCGGAAGCTGAGCTAACCATTCCCGAGAAAAAGCGGCTCATCCTCGACCTCGGTCTCGCACTCTGGGACGTCTGCGCGTCCTGCGTCGTCACCGGCTCGAGCGACAGCTCGATACGCTCCGCGGTGCCGAATGACATTCCATCGCTGATTGCGTCAGCGCCGATCCGCGCCGTCATAACGAACGGTAAGACCGCCGACGCACTCTACAAAAAGCTCATCCTCCGGAAAACCGGGATCACACCGATATGTCTCCCATCGACAAGTCCCGCGAACGCCGCGTGGACGCTGAAAAAACTGACCGAAGAATGGCGTACCGCCATTTATCGCGTATAAATCCATTTTTTATCAAGTGAGGAAACGACAATGATCGATCTCATCTCAAAAACCGCCGAAGAGCTCGGCGTCACAAACACCGCGATCACGAATCAGAAAGACATTCTCTTCTACAACGTAAAGCAGGCGCCTTTCAGCATTCACGGTCTCTTTGACCCGCTGAACACCTCGCCCTACCGCCGCATCCCCGAATCTGTCGCCGAAGCCACGAACGACGGCGTAAAAGGACTGAACTTTCAGACCGCCGGAGGTCGTGTGCGCTTTGTCACCGACTCCGACTACGTCGCGATAAAAATGACCTCGTCCGGATGCGCGAAAATGTCGAATATGTGCCTGATAGGCTCCTCAGGATTTGACATCTATGTCGCGAGAAACGGCGTCGACACCTTCGCCGGAGTCTTCACCCCCCCATACGGACACAATGACGGCTTCGACGGCATAATCGGCTTCCCGTGGCTCCCGAAGGGCAGAAAAGAGATCACGATCAACTTCCCGCTCTACTCCGGAGTAACCGAACTCTACATAGGTCTCGACAAAAACTCCACCCTCGAAAAACGCCCCGACTACAAATTCACAAAGCCGGTAATCTACTACGGCTCCTCGATAACCCAGGGCGGCTGCGCGTCAAGACCCGGCATGGCATACGAATCCATAATCTCCCGCCGTCTCGACACCGAATACATCAACCTCGGCTTCTCCGGCTCCGCGCGCGCCGAACAGCCGATGGTCGACTACCTCGCCTCCCTCGAACCGTCCGTCTTCGTAATGGACTACGACCACAACGCCCCCGACCCCGACTACCTCGCGAAGACCCACGAACACCTCTACCAATCCTTCAGAGCCGCCCACCCCGACACCCCGGTCGTCCTCGTCGGCAAACCCGACTTCTGGCTCTGCGACCCGGCAAACATGGCTCGCCGCGACGTCATCTACCAGACCTACAACAACGCCCGTCTCCGCGGCGAAAAAGTCATCTTCATAGACGGTCACTCACTCTTCCCCGCCAACATGCGCGAAGAATGCACCGTCGACAACTGCCACCCGAACGACCTCGGTATGGTCGGAATGGCTGACGCTATCGGAAAAGCGGTCGAATACGCCCTCACATTATGAGAAACGCGGGGAGAACTTTTTTGAAAAAAAGTTCTCCCCGCACCCCTTTCAAAAAACTTTATACATGAGGTTATTATGGACAACTCAAGAAAACTGCCGGACACCGTCGCGCTTGACGAACAGAACGACAAACTCATTATTATCGATCAGACCAGACTTCCGCGGAAACTCGAAACCATCGCAATCTCCTCGCCCGAAGACATCTTCGACGCGATAAAAAAACTCAAAGTCCGCGGCGCACCCGCGATCGGCGTCTCCGCCGCGATAGGCTACTACATAATCGCCAAAAACCTAGCCAAAAACCTCTCCGGCGACGCCCTCAAAGACGAACTAAAAAAGCGGAAACAATACCTCGCCTCCTCCCGCCCCACCGCCGTCAACCTCTTCTGGGCTCTCGATAAAATGGAGCACAAAGCAACCGAAACCGGCTATGAAAACAAACAAACCTTAATCCATGCCCTCCTCGCCGAATGCAAACAAATAAGAGACGACGACATAGCCTCCTGCCGCAGAATCGGCGAAAACGGCCTCAAAATCCTCGGAGACGCCCGCCGCATCCTCACCCACTGCAACGCCGGTCAACTCGCCGCCGTCCGCTACGGCACCGCCCTCGCCCCCCTCCACCTCGGCAAAGAACAAGGCATCAACTTCAAAGTCTACTGCGACGAAACCCGCCCCCTCCTACAGGGAATGCGCCTCTCCGCCTTCGAACTCGCCGCCGACGGCATCGACACCACAGTAATCTGCGACAACATGCCATCAATCCTGATGAAAAACGGCATGATAGACGCCATAATAGTAGGCGCCGACCGCATAGCCGCCAACGGCGACACCGCCAACAAAATCGGCACCTCCGGTCTCGCCATAATAGCCAGACACTACGGCGTCCCCTTCTACGTAGCCGCCCCACGCTCCACCTTCGACCCGAACGCCAAATCCGGCAAAGACATCCCCATAGAACAACGCGACGCCGCAGAAATCGGCGGCCTCTGGTTCTCCGAAAACCTCATGCCGGAAAACGCCAAAGCCTTCAACCCCGCATTCGATGTAACTGACCACGAACTGATTACGGGATTTATAACCGATTAAAAGAGCGGGGAGAACTTTTTTAGAAAAAAAGTTCTCCCCGCACCCCTTTCAAAAAACTTCAAACAAAATGGCATATTTTTTTCGTCCCGGCGCAACAAAATCCGGCGCGGTACTTGACAAAACGCGCTGTATTTGATATAATATAATAATGAGATAATATTTCAAAGTCACCGCGTTTTCCGCGGTTCTGGAGGATAAATAATTATGCAATGGACAGGACTTAACGAACTGCGTGAGAAATACCTTTCATTCTTCGAATCGAAGGGACATCTCCGCCTTCCGAGCTTTCCGCTCATCCCTGATAACGACAAATCACTTCTTCTCATAAACTCCGGCATGGCGCCGATGAAGAAGTTCTTCACCGGTGAGGTCGTCCCACCGCGCCGCCGCGTCACCACCTGCCAGAAGTGCATCCGCACCCCCGACCTCGACCGCGTCGGTCACACCGCGCGCCACGGCACATTCTTCGAGATGCTCGGCAACTTCTCCTTCGGCGATTACTTCAAGCACGAGGCAATCGCGTGGGCATGGGAATTCCTGACGAAGGAACTCGAGATCCCGGCGGAGCTCCTCTGGCCGTCCGTCTACGAAAACGACGACGAGGCGTACAGCATCTGGAAAGATGAAATAGGCGTCGACCCGTCGCACATCGTGAGACTCGGCAAGGAAGACAACTTCTGGGAGCACGGCTCAGGTCCCTGCGGTCCCTGCTCCGAGATTTACTTTGACCGCGGCGAGAAGTACGGCTGCGGCTCGCCCGACTGCAAGCCCGGCTGCGACTGCGACAGATACATGGAAATCTGGAACAACGTCTTCTCCCAGTTCAACAACGACGGTCACGGCAACTACACCGAGCTCAAGCAGAAGAACATCGATACCGGCATGGGTCTCGAGCGTCTCGCGTGCGTCATGCAGGGCGTCGACAATATGTTTCTTGTCGACACCAACCGCGCCATCCTCGACAAAGTCTCCGAGATCAGCGGCAAGAAGTACGGCGACGATACGGAAGACGATATCTCGATCCGCGTCTGTACAGACCACATCAAGTCCGCGATGTTCATGATCGCCGACGGCGTCATTCCGTCCAATGAAGGTCGCGGATACGTCCTCAGAAGAATAATCCGCCGCGCGCTCAGACACGGCAAGCTCCTCGGCATAAACCGCCCGTTCCTCGTTGAACTCTGCGAGGTCGCGATGGACCAGAACAAGGGCGCTTATCCGGAGCTCTCCGAAAAGCACGATTACATCCTGAAAGTCCTCTCGATGGAGGAGGAGCGCTTCGACGCCACCATCGACGCCGGCCTCTCGATTCTTTCTAACCTCGCTAAGCGCGCGATGGCTGACGGGGTCGACACTATCTCCGGCGAAGAGGTCTTCAAGCTCTACGATACATTCGGCTTCCCGATCGACCTTACCCGCGAGATACTCGCCGAGAAGAAGCTGAGCGTCGACGAGGACCGCTTCAAGGCGCTCATGGACGCGCAGAAGACCCGCGCACGCTCCGCGAGAGCGAACATCTCCGGATGGAGCGACCAGTCGAAGACCATTCTCGCTTCCCTTCCGAAGACGAAGTTCACCGGTTATACCGAAACCGTTACCGACGACGCGAAGGTCGTCGCGCTCATCGTCGACGACGAGTCCGTTGAGCGCGTTTCCGAGGGCGACTGCACTGTCATCCTCGACAAGACGCCTTTCTACGGCGAGGGCGGCGGTCAGGTCGGCGACAGCGGAACGATCTACGACGCGGACTCGATGATCAGCGTCACCGACACAAAGAAATCGGACGGCGTTTATATCCATCTCGGCACGATAGTCAACGGCGATATTGCTGTCGGCGACACCATCCGTGCCGAGGTGAACGACATCCGACGCACCTCCATAAAGCGCAATCACTCAGCGGCTCACCTGCTCCAGGCGGCTCTGAGAACCATTCTCGGCAATCATGTAGAGCAGGCGGGCTCCTATGTCGACGAGACCCGCTGCCGCTTCGACTTCACGCACTACGCGGCTCTGACGCCGGAAGAGCTCGACGCCGTCGAGACACTCGTCAACGCGCACATTCTGCTCGGCGAGCCGGTTGTCACGACCGAGACCACCATCGACGAGGCGAAGAATCAGGGCGCGATGGCGCTCTTCGGCGAGAAGTACGGCGACACGGTCAGAATGGTCAGGATGGGCAACTTCTCGACCGAGCTCTGCGGCGGTACTCACGTTGACAACACGGCGAAGATCGGGCTGTTCAGAATTGTTTCCGAGTCCTCTGTCGCTGCCGGTGTCAGACGTGTCGAGGCTATAACGGGCACCGAGGTTCTCATCGAGATGAAGAAGAAGGACCTCCTGATCGCCGAGACCGCGAAGGAGCTCAAGTGCGCTCCCGCCGACATCGCGAAACGCTCCGCTCAGGTCACGGAGGAGCTTAAGTCCGCCGACCACGAGATCGAGTCGCTGAACGCGAAGATCGCAGCCGCGAAGACCGCCGACATAATGAACGGTGCGAAGAAGGTCGGAGAGATCACTCTCGTCGCGGCGAATGTCCCCGGCATGTCCCCCGACTCCGCGCGCGGCGTCATCGACGACCTGAAGTCTAAGGACGACAGCATCGTCGTCATTATCGCGACTGATTTTGAAGGCAAGCAGAACCTCGTCGCCGGCTGTGGCAAGAACGCCGTGAAGCTCGGTGTGATGGCAGGCAAGCTTGTCGGCGCCGTAGCGAAGCTCACAGACGGCAAGGGCGGCGGAAGACCCGACTCCGCTATGGCGGGCGTCGGCGATGCGTCGAAGATCGACGCGGCTCTCGCTGAGGCTGAGAATATCGTTGCAGGGATGATCAGGTAAAGTACGCCGATTCAATAGCAAAAGAGACTGTCACGAACGATCATGACAGTCTCTTTCTTTGTTTATTTACCTGTACGCTTCAAGCAAAGCGCTCAGCTTTTCATTATACGACGTCTCTTTCTTGGCGTATTCGGACGCGAGATCATTGCTGCTTTTCCGAAGAAGCTCTATCCACAGATGTCCGGCGCTGTCGAGCGCGCCGGAATTTATGTATCCGAAATCAAAGGTCAGCGTGTCGCGTATCAGATCTATCATTGCTGACGATTCCTCGTCCCGCGCGGATTTCGTCTTGAGCGCCACATCATAGAACACCGGAATGACATTCTTGTAGCTCTCGGAAGCGAGGGCTTCCGTTATGATGCTGGTCATCTCTGCATCCTTCACATCTATCGGGGCGACAAAGAACGAGAAATTATCCTGTGCGGTCGAGTGATACTCCTTTTGCTCACTGTCGAGCTTCGGGTACGGGATTATACCGAAATCATCGTCCATTGACCGCATCTCATTGGCGCTTCCGAGATTCAGCGCGACAATCATCGCGCGTCCTTCGCGAAATGCCTTCTTTGAGAGCGTATCGTACTCGTCTATATCCGCTGAAAACAAAACGTCGTTTGTGGCAAAGTACGTATTCAATTTTTCAAGGGCACGCTGCGTGCGTTCATTCATAAAAGTCAGTTTCGGCAGACCATCGTCTCCCTTCTTCGTCACGTATATCTCAAACGCCTCTTTCAGGTTGTCCGCGGCGTTCGAATAGTTGATCATAAAGCCGAAACGATCATCCTTGCTCTTTTTGCCATCGCCGTCAAGGTCGGTCCATACATTCTTTGTCACACTTCCGAGCTCATCTAAGGTCCAATTGCCTTCGGCGACGACATCATAGAGGTCCGGGACCCCGTACTCAGCCGCAAGGCGCTTATTGTACATCATGCAGCGCATCCGCTCCCACAGCGTGAGTGAAATGTCTCCGGTAACCATGAAGCATTTGCCGTTTATTGTGAACTCTTCGACGGCCTGCTCACACCACCATGGTTTCGTAAAATCGTTGTACTTCATTTTATTCCAGTCAAGGAATATGTTATCGCCGATGAGATTCGGTATCGTCGCGGCGTAACCTGCAACAAGATCGTATGCCCCGTCGCCTGCCATCACCGATGACTTCAATGTCGAGTTAAACTCGGTGGACGGCCAGTCGCAATCGCGCTTCACCGTCGTTATGTTAACGCCGAACCTGTCGCTCACGATCTCACCACGCTTGTAAACCGCGTCATTCAGCACATCCCCATCAGCTTCGGAGTTGAACTCATAGTCGAACAGCGTTCTTGTCAGTATGACAAAATCGGTGCCGTCATAATTCTTTTCTGGAAGCCCGTCCGAAACGGAATCACGACCTGCCGTGGTTTCCGCTGATTGCTCACTTGTTTTCTGATCGTCCGATGTCACGTTCTCCGCCGCTCCTGAACCGCACGAAGCGCTGAAGAGCACCGTCGCCATAAGCAGAATTCCCACTGATTTCTTGTCAATCCTCATAGTTATGATTACCTCTTTTTCTGATTTTTTCTTTAATGGTATTTACAATACCGTTTTTTTATGCTATAATAATTATACCGCATAAGTTCAGGACTTTCTTATCATATTCCGAATAGAACTGCCCGATTTATGCACAAAACGATTCGTGATCATGGGGGACATCGGGATGAGATCAGCCATCATATATGAAGAAGGCGGCAATCGTCAGGTATGGTTTACAAAACAGATCGACTGGTATACACACTTTCACTACCGCCTTGAAATGATTATATCTCTTTCCGGCAGCTTTGTTGTGCGTGTAAACGAAAATGATTATCTGATTCAATCCGGTGAAGGATGCATCATTTTCCCGTATCAGATACACTCTGTCAAGGATATTGACAGCCGAGACTCATGCATCATCTCAATCGACCCTAACAGGCGCGCCTCATTCGGCGAAATCCTCAGCAAAACAGAACCGATATCAAATCACCTGAGAACCCCTGTACTTCCGGATTGGCTTGTTGAACTCACAAAGAGCATGAAAGCGGAATCGCAGCGTTACGACGGAAACAAAGATCTGCTGCGTGAAAATCTTTTATCCTTTGCCGATCTCATGTGCGGTGAAATACTATCCTCGATCGAAACAAAACCCATCAGCAGCGGAGGAGGTGTCGATACTCTTCAGAAAATACTTGAATGGTGCAGCAATCATTTTACCGAGCCGTTAACGCTGTCGGACGCGGCCGACGCGATGTTTCTCTCAAAAAGCTGTATTTCGCATACAATGTCATCCCGGCTTCATATCAGCTTCACGCGTTACATAAACAGTCTGCGAATCCAGCGAGCGCTGGAACTGATCGGAAAAGGAAGCTTTTCGGTAAGCGAGGCAGCATTTGAATCCGGTTTCGGAAGCATATCCACATTCAACCGTCTCTTCCATGAAGCAACCGGAATAACGCCGACGGAATATCGCAGCGGAAGCAGCGATATCAGATATCCGAAACGATTCGGTGACAGGCAGCTACTGATACCGATCTACGGAGATCTCTTTTGAAATAAATTACTGATATAATACCAGATTCACGAAAGGAACGTTCAATCATGCAGAATGAGTTACTTATAAAAGAAGAAACAAAAACCGCGCTCGAGACCTCTGACCTCACCGCGGTCATCGAAAAAGCTGAGCTCGCGGGCGGGCTTGACCACCGCGAGGCTGTCGCGCTGACGGCGTCCGAGGAGGCGATATGCTCTCTGGCGCGCGAGATACGCGAGCACTTCTTCTCACGCGTGACGACCCTCACCGGTGCCGCCGGGACACCAGAGGAGAGCGACCGGTTGAAAAAGGAAGGCTTTACGCGCGTTCTCTCGATTCCCGACGAGGCTGTTCTCACGGCGAAGCTCACCGGAAAATTTCTCGAGGACGTCTGCGCGCTCGTCATGGAAGCCGAGGCAAAGCGCCCGCGCCGCGTCGTCATAACTCGTGAGAGCATACCGGATGACGTTTTTGTCCGCCTGCTCGCCGCCGTGAGATGCGCGCTTCCGACCACCGGAATCACCATTGACGCCGCGGAAGCGCTCTGTGAGATGACCGAGCCGGACGAGGACAACAAGGACGTAACGATAACCGCCGGAACGATCGCGGACGACCTCCTTGTCCCGGCGGGAGAACTCGGGAAAACCGTCCTCGCCCTCGCGAAACGCGGCGTCGTCGCCGGACTCACCGACGGATGCGATATCACCGGGCGCGACGGAAGGGGACGCGACGAGCTGATCGGCGGCGGCGAGCTCGGCGAGCTGAACCGTCTGAATTCGCTCGTCGCCCTGAAGGAATACGCCGCTGACCTCGCCGACGAGGACACAAGAATCGCCGCGACCGACCTCGTTCTCGCTGAGCTCTACAAGATAGAGGACAAAACCGAGCGCGACGCCGTCGTAAGGCTCCTGAAGGACATCCGCGAAGGCAAAAGAGGTCAGAGAATCTGATGGCGCAAAAAGTCAAAATCATGTCCTGTAAAAACAAAATTATGGCTTGAAAAACCTCCGCTAAAAGAGTATAATATCCTTATCATCCAACGAAAGGTAAATAACGGCAATGAAAAAGACACGCATAGGTTTCGTAGGCGTCGGCTGTATCAGCGGCATCTACCTCCAGAACATCACCCATCTCTACAAGGAGCTCGAAATCGCGGGCGTCTGCGACCTCGTCCGCGAAAAGGCTGAGAACGCCTCCCGCGAGTACGGCGTCAGGGTTTATCGGGATATGTACGAGCTCTTCGCCGACCCGTCGGTCGATATCGTCCTCAACATCACGCGCCCGAACGATCACTATGAGGTGACGAAAGCCGCGCTCGAGGCAGGCAAGCACGTCTACTCCGAGAAGCCGCTCGCGACCGGATTTGACAAGGGCGTTGAGCTCGTGAAGCTCGCGAAGGAGCGCGGACTCATGCTCGGCGGCGCGCCGGACACGTTCATGGGCGCGGGTCTCCAGACCTCGAGAAAGCTCATCGACGAGGGCTTCATCGGCACGCCTACCGCTTTCCACGCGCATATGCTCGGCAGAGGACCCGAGTCGTGGCATCCGGACCCCGAGTTCTTCTACAAGCCGGGCGGCGGACCCATGATGGACATGGGACCCTACTACGTCACCGCGCTCGTCAATATGCTCGGAAGGGCGGACAAGGTCGCGGGGCTCACGACGACACCGTCAGAGAAGAGGATTTTCACCTGCAAGGAGCACTTCGGTGAGACCACAAAAGTCGAGACGCCGACCACTATCGCCGGGCTTATACATTTTGAGAGCGGCGTCATAGGAACGATACAGACGTCGTTCGACACGACCCACCGCGCTGGCTGCGCGCTCGAGATATTCGGCACCGAGGGCACGCTCTACTGCCCTGACCCGAACACGTTCGGCGGGGACGTCGTTCTCCACCGCCGCGGAGAGGAGCCGAAGGTGATTCCGCTCTGCTTCAACTACATACAGAACAGCCGCGCGGCGGGGCTTGCCGACATGGCAAAGTCGATCGAAACCGGAAAGTCGATGCGCGCCGGATGCCAGCAGACGCTGCACGTTCTCGAGATAATGACCTCGATAATCAGGTGCGGGGATAAGGGTGAATTCAGGGATATCACGTCCCCGTATACGAGACCGCAGCCGATGAAGTGGACTGAGCTCGAAGGGATAATTGAATAAAAGAAAACGGGGTTGTGCGTTCTGACACAGCCCCATTTTTTATTAATTTACATTTTCTTTCTGCACCCGTCGACCTGATAATCCTGTCCGGAGCAGTAGCTCGCGTTGTCGCTCGCGAGGAAGCAGATCATCTCGGCGCACTCGTCAAAGCTGCCGCCGCGGCCGAGGAACGACAGACCGTTGTCATGCTCGGTGTCGCCGATATTTCCGGGAGAAACCGACGTCACAAGGACACCGTACGGCGTCGTCTCCTTTGCGAGTGCCTTTGTGAACGCGAGCACCGCTCCCTTTGTCGTCGAGTAGTCGGTCATGTTCGCGTTGCCGTAGACACCCGCGACAGACGCGATATTTATGACGCGCCCGTATTTCCGGCCGATCATCCCCGTGAGAAGTCCGCGCGTCAGATACATCATTCCGAAGACGTTGATTTTCCACCTGTTCACCCAAGTGTCCGGGTCGGTCTCCCAGAACTTCCCCATGTTGTCCCGCCAGATACCGGCGTTGTTCACGAGGATATCCGGATTTTCGGCGTTCAGCCTGCTTATGACCCTGTCGAGCGAGGCGCGTTCTCCCACGTCCGCTGTCATTGCCGATATTTCCGACCCGCTGACTTTGCCGCGTATTTCTTCCGCCGCCTCCGCGAGTCTTTTTTCGTCCCGGTCGAGCATGATGACCTTCACGCCGTGCTCCGCGAGCAGCCTTGCCGCGGATTTTCCTATTCCCGCCGCCGCGCCGGTCACGACGGCTGTTCTGTTATTAAAACGCATGAAAACTATCCTTTCGGAGAATTATTTTGTATGCCAATATTATAGCATATTGACAATCCCCGCGCAATGATGTATAATACTGTATAGCAAAACAATAATACGATTCAGGAAGGAAAAATCATGCCGATAAAGGGAACGCCGACGCTCGAGTGGGTCATGGATTATCATCTCGGGCGCGGACACTCCGATGACTATCTGTCTTCCCCGAGACCGGTCGGAAGTATCGCCTTCTGCGCCGAGGGCACGGCGGATTACCTCAGCCTCGGAAAAAGATTCACGCTCACGGGAGGCGACATACTCTTCATACCGCAGGGCGGAACATACATATCAGACTGGAAAACTGATGGCCGGCTGATCGCCGCGCACTTTCTCTTCTCGCCGCGCGGGATAAAATATCCCGTATCAAAGGTCTCCGGAAAAGAATCCCTGCTTGACAGCTTCATGACGATGCTCTCCGATTGGCAGACGATAAGAGATAAATCCGATGCTTCACTGAAGCTCGGTGCGGCGGAGTCGGACATTCACAATCTCTCGGTCATCCTTCACATGACCGGGACGTGGAACATTATCATGTCGGAGATAATTCCTGAGCTCGAAGCGATTCCCGTACCCGCACCCGACCCTCGTGTCGACGCCGCCGTGAACTATATATCGGCGCATATGTGCGAGCGGATCACGATATCCGACATAGCCTCCGCCGTCTGCGTCTCTCCATCGCATCTTCACGCGATATTCAGAAATACCCTCGGCGTCTCGCCGATAGAATACAAGCTGCGTCTCCAGACCGACGAGGCACAGCGCCTGCTTATCGCGCGCCCGGATCTCACCGTCGGCGAGATATCCGACCGGCTCGGTTTCGCGTCCGACATATACTTCCGCAAAGTCTTCAGAAGCCAGACTGGAATGTCCCCGACAGCGTTCAGAAGAACACCCACCATAATGTAAAAGATGACCGGCGCTTTTTACCGCGTCGGTCATCTCTTTTGTTATTTGGTTCACGCCATCAGCTTGACCATAACGGCTTTCTGAGCGTGGAGTCTGTTCTCCGCCTCTTCAAAAATCTCCTTAGCGTGAGCCTCGAAGACATCGGCGGTGATCTCCTCTCCGCGGTGAGCGGGCAGGCAGTGCTGAACCATCGCGTTCTTCGCGGCTGCGTCCATGACCTCGGCGTTGATCTGGTAGCCGTTGAACGCAATACGGCGCTTCTCGGCTTCGCCCTCCTGACCCATCGACGCCCAAACGTCGGTGAAGATGACGTCGGCGTTCTGTGCCGCCTTCAGCGGCTCGGTCGTCATCTCGAACATTCCGTCATAGCCTTTCGTGAAGTCGAGAACAGTCTTGTCCGGCTGATAGTCGGTCGGGCAGGCGATCGAGACCTTCATTCCGACGGTCAGTCCGCCGACGATAAGCGAGTTCGCCATGTTGTTTCCGTCGCCGATATAACACATCTTCAGTCCGTCGAACCCGCCCTTGAACTCGCGGACAGTAAGCAGGTCAGCGAGCACCTGGCAGGGATGGCAGTAGTCGGTCAGACCGTTGATTATCGGAATATCGGCATACTCGGCGAGATCCTCGACCTCCTTCTGAGCGAAGGTGCGGATCATGATGCCGTCGAGGTAACGGGAAAGCACGCGCGCGGTGTCCTGCACCGGCTCGCCGCGTCCGATCTGAAGGTCGCGGGAGGAGAGGAACAGCGCCTGACCGCCGAGCTGGTACATACCCGTCTCGAACGAGACGCGGGTACGGGTCGAAGCCTTCTGGAATATCATGCCGAGCGACTTTCCGGCGAGGAGCTTGTGCTCTATGCCGTTCTTTCTCTCATATTTGAGCTGGGAGGCGAGGTTAAGTATGTCGATGATGTCCTCTTTCGAGAGGTCCGCCATCTTCAGGAGATCGTTTTTCATTTGAGTTCCCTTTCTGGATTTAATTTATTTCAGCACATCGGCGAGTATCTCTACGCCGCCGTCTATTTCATCGTTCGTTATCGTGAGCGGCGGGAGCAGACGTATCGCGTCCTTCCCGGCGGTCAGCACGAGGAGCCCCTGCTCCGCGCACTCGAGAAGATACTCTTTCGGGTCGCCCTCGACGACGAGACCGAGCATCAGTCCGTCTCCGCGGATACCGGTCAGCTTCGATGGCTTCTCCGCGAAGAGCTTTTCCTTCAGATATCCGCCCTTCTCGCGCACGGCTTCAAGGAACGCCGGATCAGACACCCTGTCGATGACCTCGTTCGCACCGGCGCAGACGACGGGGTTTCCGCCGAATGTCGAGCCGTGCATACCCTTGCCGAGCGTATCCTTGACCTTTTCGCCCGCGATAACGGCGCCGATCGGAAGACCGCCGCCGAGCCCTTTCGCGAGGGTCACGATGTCAGGTTTGATGTTGCCGTCGCCGAAGCGCTCATACGCGAAAAACTTTCCGGTTCGTCCGACGCCGGTCTGAACCTCGTCGAAGATCAGAAGAATATCCTTCTCGTCGCAGAGCTTCCTGAGCGCCTTCACGTAGTCGTCCTCGAGCGGCAGAACCCCGCCCTCTCCCTGTATCGGCTCCGCTATGACGGCGCAGACATCCTGTGTCATCGCGCTCTCAAGAGCGTCCGCGTCGTTCGCCGGGATGTATTTGAAACCTTCCGTGAACGGGAAGAAGTAATTGTGGAACACGTCCTGTCCGGTCGCCGCGAGTGTCGTCACCGTTCTGCCGTGGAAGGAGTTAGTGAGCGAGATTATCGTCGCCCTTCCCTGTCCGTATTTGTCAAACGAGTACTTTCTCGCGATCTTTATCGCGCCCTCGTTGGCCTCCGCGCCGGAGTTGCCGAAGAAGACCTTTGCGAGACCAGAGAGCTTTATCAGCTTCTCAGCGACCTTCGCCGCAGGCTCGCAGTAGAAATAGTTCGACATATGCTGGATCTTGTGGAGCTGTCCCTCGACGGCGTCTATCCACTTATCGTCGCACCAGCCGAGCGAGTTCACGCCGATTCCACTTGTGAAATCGATGTATCTGAGCCCGTCCGCGTCGGTCATCGTCGCGTTCTTTCCCTTCACGGGAACGATCGGGAGACGTCCGTAGGTCGACATTATGTACTCGTTGTCGAGTGATATTATATCGTTTGTGTTCATTTGAAGCACCTTTTTGCCAGTATTATTTCTTGAAGAGAGTTCCGATGCCTTCATCGGAAAGCATCTCTATCAGTATCGAGTGCGGGATTCTTCCGTCGAGGATGACCGTGTGGTTTATCCCGCCCATGACCGCCTCGACGCAGCACTCGACCTTCGGTATCATGCCGCCACTGATGATACCGTCGTCAATCAGCGTCTGCACCTCGTCGAGCCGTATCTCCGGAATCAGCGTCGACTCGTCCTTCGGGTCGCGCATGACACCGAGCGTGTCGGTCAGCAGCATGAAGTTCGACGCTCCGAGGGCGACCGCTATCCGGCACGCCGCGGTATCGGCGTTTATATTGTAAACCGGGCTGTCCTTGTCACCGTAAGCGACCGTCGAGACGACCGGTATGTATCCCTTGTCGATATTGTCGCGGATTATCGACGCGTCGACCTCGATTATCTCGCCGACGTTTCCGAGGTCGTGCTCACCGATGAGCTTCTTCGCCTTGATGAGCCCGCCGTCGATGCCGCACAGACCGACGGCGCGTCCGCCGATGCGCTCGATCTTGTTGACGAGGTCCTTGTTCGTCTTTCCGGCGAGAACCATCTGGACTATCCCGACCGTCTCGTCGTCCGTGTACCTGAGACCGTCGATGAACTTCGATTCCTTGCCGATCTTTTTTAACATCGACGATATCTCCGGTCCCCCTCCGTGGACGAGCACCGTGTTTATGCCGACGAGCGAGAGAAGGACGATGTCCGAGATGACCGCCTCTTTGAGCTCCTCGTTGACCATCGCGTTTCCGCCGTATTTTATGACTATCGTCTTTCCGTAGTATTTCTGTATGTAAGGGAGCGCCTGAATGAGTATCGACGCCTTGTCGCGGTTCGTGAGTTCCATATTTCGCTCCTTATGAC
Organism: uncultured Eubacteriales bacterium; assembly: GCA_900546315.1. Taxonomy (GTDB): domain Bacteria; phylum Bacillota; class Clostridia; order Oscillospirales; family CAG-272; genus Flemingiibacterium. The sequence continues at coordinate 7,802 of URCP01000023.1, read as the reverse complement.
CTGTAGTCGCCGTTGATGTGGACATACTCATAGCTGAGGTCACAGCCCCATGCCGTCGCGCTCTCACCGCCGGACTTCATGTCGACATCGATGATCACGCGGTTCTCGAGGAGTATCTCCTTCGCCTTTTCCTCGGAGAACGGGTAAGCGCGTCCGTCCTCGCAGACGAGAATCTCGCCCTTCGCGCTCGCGAACTTAACGTCTATCTTCGACGTGTCGATATCAACCCCGGCGTAGCCGAGCGCGCAGAGGATGCGTCCCCAGTTGGCATCCGCGCCGAACATCGCGGTCTTGACGAGCGACGAGCTGATGACCGACTTCGCGAGCACCCTCGCGCCGTCCGGGTCGGAGAAGTTCCGCACGTTGCACTGAATCATCTTTGTCGCGCCCTCACCGTCAGCGGCGATAGCGGTGCAGAGATCGGTGCAGAGCGTCGCGAGAGCCGCGGAGAACACCTCAAAATCCGCGCCGTCCGAGATAATCTCGTCGTTCCCGGCAAGCCCGGAAGCGAGGACGGTCACCATGTCATTGGTCGATGTATCACCGTCGACGCTGACCATATTGAACGTGTCCTTTATAACCGATGAGAGCGCCTTCTGAAGCATTCCGGAGGATATAGCCGCGTCGGTCGTGATGAAGCAGAGCATCGTCGCCATATTCGGGCTGATCATGCCCGAGCCCTTGCAGATTCCGCCGATATGAGCGGTCTTTCCGCCGAGGGTGATGGAATAGGAGAATTCCTTCTTCTTCGTGTCGGTCGTCATGATGGCGCGCGCCGCGCGGTCTGAATCCGCCGCAGTATCTCCAAGGTCGGAAACAAGCGCGGGTATTCCGGAAACGAGCTGTTCGACCGGGAGCGAGACTCCGATGACGCCGGTGGACGCGACAATGATGTCGTCGCCATTTATCCCGAGCTCAGCGGCGAGCGCCGCGCAGGTCTTCTCCGCGTTCGCGTATCCGTCCGGCGTGCAGGCGTTGGCGTTCCCGCTGTTGCAGATCGCCGCGCGCGCGACACCGTTTGTGAGATGCGCTCTCGTCACACCGACCGGAGCGGCAAAGACGCGGTTCTGCGTGAAAACTCCCGCCGCCGCGCAGTCCTTTTCCGCGACTATCAGCGCGAGATCGAGCTTGTCCTTGTTCTTTCTGAGTCCGGCGTGTATGCCCGCGGCTCTGAATCCCTTCGCGGCGCAGACGCCGCCGTCACATGGCTTTAATTCAGTGTTCATCATCATCGTTTCCTTTCCCTCCGGCACGGTTTCTGCCGGTCGTTTCATTAAAGGTTGTTATGTCAGACTATATATCCACCGTTCGGCGAGATGACCTGTCCGGTAAGATAGCTCCCGCCCTCGGCGAGAAAATATACGCACCCGGCGACCTCGTCGGCGGTTCCGGCGCGCTCCATAGGTATCTCCTCCGCGAACGCTTTGAAATCCTCGCGGGAGAGGTTCGAGTTCATCTCGGTGTCGATAAGCCCCGGAGCGACGCAGTTCACGCGGATTCCGGACGGCGCGACCTCTTTCGCCAGCGCCTTCGTGAAGCCGATGATTCCTGCCTTCGCGGTCGAGTAATCGACCTCGCAGGACGCGCCGACCTGACCCCACATCGAGGACAGATTGATGATAACCCCGGATTTTTCGTGTATCATGCGCGGCAGGACAAGCCGTGTCAGCTCGACCGGCGCGATGAGGTCGACCGCGTAGAGCCGCGCCGCACGCTCGCCAGCGAGGTCTGTAAAGAGCCCGGAATCGGCGATTCCCGCGTTGTTGACAAGCACGTCGATCTTACCTGTGAGCGAGAGCGCTTCGGAGACAAGTCTTTCCCTGTCCGCGGCGTCCGCGACGTCGGCTCTGAGAGTCATTACTGTTCCGCCGGATTTTTTTATCTCTTCTTCAAGCGTTTTCGCTGCGGTCTCATTCTTTGTATAGTTCGCGATGACCGCGAAGCCCTCCGCCGCGAATCTGAGCGACGACGCCCTGCCGATGCCGCGCGTTCCGCCTGTTATCAGTACCGTCTTCATATCAGAACGCCGGAGGAACACAGAACAGTCCGGTGGTCTCGTCGAGCCCGAAGCGGATATTCATGTTCTGTATCGCCTGTCCCGCCGCGCCCTTCACCATATTGTCGATGACCGACGAGATGATGAGCGTCGAGGTGTGATCGTCGAGGAAAATCGAAATATCGCAGTAGTTCGACATTCTGACGTTCTTTATATTCGAATAGGTTCCGGGCTTCATGACCCTGACGAACTTCTCGTCCGCGTAGGCTTTTTCGTAGATCTCATGTATCTTCGCAGCGTCGAGAAGCATTCCCTTCTCATTAAGTCCGACATAGATCGAGGATTCGATTCCCCGGTTGACCGGCAGCAGATGTGGAACGAAAGTCACCGCGACCTTCTCACCCGCAAGCTCTGTCAGCGTCTGCTCAATCTCCGGCGTGTGCCTGTGACAGCCCGCCTTGTACGCGGCGAACGCCTCGTTCGTGTCCGGGAAATGCGTCCCCTGTGTGAGACCTCTTCCGGCTCCGGTCACGCCGGACTTCGAGTCGATTATCACGTGCGCCGTGTCGATTATCCCCGCCTTTATCGCCGGCATCAGACCGAGCGCGACAGACGTCGGGTAACAGCCCGGATTTCCGATGACCATTGCCTCCTTCACCTCGTTCCGGTGAAGCTCAGGAATCGAATAGACGGCCTTCAGGTGAAGCTCCGGATGCTTGTATTCCTTGCCGTACCATTTCCTGTAGTCGTTCTCGTCGTGGAGCCTGAAGTCCGCGCCGAGGTCGATCAGCACCGTGTCGTGCGCCATGCACTTCACCGCGATCTCCTCGGACACACCGTGCGGCACCGACGCGAACACGACGTCGCAGTCAGGGATGATATCGTCCGGATTTCCGAGCGTCATCGGCAGTATTTCCGCGAGGTTCGGGTAAATGTCCGCGATATCCTGTCCCTCATACGAGACCGACGCTACAGCCGCTATTTCGACGTCCGGATGGTTCACGAGCAGTCTCGCGAGCTCCGCTCCGGCGTATCCGGTCGCTCCGATTATCCCGGCTTTTATCTTCTTCATGGTCGTGTTCTCCCTTAAATTATTATTTGTTGTCTTCGAGGAACCTGTCGACAAGACCTATCTGATAGAGAACCGACTCTTTCGCCGGTCCGCCGTGAACCTTTCTGCCGTTGACGCAGTTCTCAAGGTTTATCGCCTCGTATACTCCGTCGTCGAACAGGTCGCATACAGCCTTGTATTCGTCGAGCGTCAGATCCTCGAGCGTCTTGTCGTTGTCGACGCAGTACCTGACGAGCGTTCCGGAGACCTTGTACGCGTCGCGGAAAGGCATTCCCTTCTTAACGAGGTAGTCGGCGCAGTCGGTCGCGTTTATGAAACCCTTCGCGGCGGCTTTTCTGAGCCGGTCGGCGCGGACAATCATCGTCGCGAACATTGACGTGAAGACCTCGATCGAGATCAGCGTGTTGTCGATGGCGTCGAAAATCGCTTCCTTGTCCTCCTGCATATCCTTGTTGTAGGCGAGCGGGAGGGATTTCATCATCGTGAGCAGGGTCATGAGGTCGCCGTAGATGCGTCCGGTCTTGCCTCTTACGAGCTCGGCGACGTCAGGATTCTTCTTCTGCGGCATGATGGACGAGCCGGTCGAGAACGCGTCGTCGAGCTCGATGAATCCGAACTCGGACGAGCACCAGAGGATTATTTCCTCGGAAAATCTGCTCATGTGCATCATGAGAATCGAGAGCGCCGACGCGAGCTCAATTACGAAGTCGCGGTCGGATACGCCGTCAATTGAGTTCTCGGTGACTTTCGGGAAGCCGAGGAGTTCGGCAACTCTCTCGCGGTTGATCGGGTAGGTCGTCGAGGCGAGGGCTCCGGAGCCGAGGGGCATCACGCGCATTCTCTTTTCGCAGTCGCAGATTCTGTCGTAGTCGCGCATGAGCATCTGCGCGTAGGCGAGGATGTAGTGCGCGAAGGTGACGGGCTGCGCTCTCTGGAGATGTGTGTAGCCTGCCATGACGGTGTCGACGTTGGCTTTCGCCTTTTCGCTTATCGCGGCGAGGAGACCGAGAACGCGGGCTTTTACGAGTTTTGTCTCGTCGAGCAGGTACATTCTTATATCGAGAGCGACCTGATCATTGCGGCTGCGGGCGGTGTGGAGGCGTTTGCCGGTGTCGCCTATCCTTTCGGTGAGGATGGTCTCGATGTTCATGTGGATGTCTTCGGCGTCGGCGGAAAATTCGAGTCTGCCGGCTTCGATGTCGGCGAGGATGCCTTTGAGGGCTTCGACGATCTTTTCGGATTCGTGCTTTTCTATGATGCCGCACTCGCCGAGCATGGTGGCGTGGGCGATGGAGCCTTCGATGTCCTGCTTGTACATTCTGCCGTCGAAGGAGATCGAGGAGTTGAAGTCGTTGACGCGCGAGTCGACGTCTTTTTTGAATCTGCCTGACCAGAGTTTCATTGTATTACCTTTCGGGTTTAATATGAGTGGCGGAGGTGAAAGTAAACTTCCGCCTCCGAGCCTTGGTATTATTTGTTTTGAAGTTTTAGGGATGGGGTGTGGGGAAGGACCTTTTTCAAAAGGTCCTTCCCCACCGTTCCCCTTACTTACGTTTAGCGTCGAGCTTAGCCTTTTCCTTGATCGGGAGACCGAAGAGGTTGATGAAGCCCTGAGCGTCGTACTGGTTGTAGTCTTCGTCGACGCCGAAGGACGCGGTCTGTTCGTCGTAGAGGGTGAACGGGGAGGTTACGCCGGCGTTGATGAGGTTGCCCTTGTAGAGTTTGAGTTTGACGTCGCCGGTGACGGTTTCGTTCGCCTTGTCGACGAACGCGCAGATGGCTTCCCTGAGGGGGGTGAACCACTGGCCGTTGTAGGTGAGGTCAGCCATCTTCGGCGCGATCTGAGCTTTCATGAAGTGGAAGGTCTCTTTGTCGAGGGTGATGGTCTCAAGGACGTCGTGAGCTTTGTAGAGGATGGTTCCGGCGGGGGTCTCGTAGACGCCGCGGGACTTCATGCCGACGAGGCGGTTCTCGACTATGTCGAGGAGACCGATTCCGTTTTCGCCGCCGAGTTTGTTGAGATACTCAACGAGTTCGACGGAGCCCATTTCCTTGCCGTCAACGGCGGTCGGGATGCCTTTTTCGAAGTGAATGGTGACGTAGGTGGGCTTATCGGGAGCCTGCTCGGGGGATACGCCGAGTTCGAGGAAGCCCTTCTTGTTGTACTGCGGCTCGTTTGCCGGGTTTTCGAGGTCGAGACCCTCATGGGAGAGGTGCCAGAGGTTCTTGTCCTTCGAGTAGTTGGTCTCGCGGTTGATCTTGAGCGGGATGTTGTGCGCCTCAGCATAGTCGATTTCCTGGTCTCTCGACTGGATGTCCCACTCACGCCACGGAGCGATTATCGCCATTTCCGGAGCGAAAGCCTTGATGGAGAGCTCAAATCTCACCTGGTCGTTGCCCTTGCCGGTGCAGCCGTGCGCGATGGCGTCGGCGCCTTCGACCTTCGCGATCTCGACGAGTCTCTTCGCGATGCAGGGGCGTGCGTGAGAGGTGCCGAGGAGGTAGTCCTCATACTTCGCGTCGGCCTTCAGGCAGGGCCAGATGTAATTCTCTATGTAGTCCTTCTTGAGGTCCTCGATATAGAGCTTGGACGCGCCGGTCTTGAGAGCCTTTTCCTCAAGTCCGTCGAGCTCGGTTCCCTGTCCGACGTCGGCACATACGGCGATGACTTCGCAGTTGTTGTAGTTTTCCTTGAGCCACGGGATGATGATCGAGGTGTCAAGACCTCCGGAGTACGCGAGAACGACTTTCTTTATGTTTTTCTTGTCCATTTCTGTTACCTTACCTTTCATATAATGACCGGCGTTCCTTTATTTTGTTTTCGCCGACCGTATGTTTTTCTTATGCATATATTATACGCCTATTCCGAAAAAAATACAAGACCAATACTGTATAATCATGTATAAATATTCATAGCATATTTTCGTCACTTCGACAAAAAATGTATACCAGCGCTGTATAAAGGCGGTTTTATGCACTCTCGTCGCCGGAATCATTGCATATCGATTATCTATCGTCTGTATAGCAAATGTATATATACATTATTTTGTGTATATTAATCCGGATAACGCCCGCCGATTTCCGGTACAGGAATATTATAGTCTTTTCATATAAAAAAATCAATGCAAACTTTGTGACGCGGGGGTAAAAATAATACGGAAAGACAAAAAGAAAGGAAAACGCAATTATGAAAAAAACACTACACACACTGACCTCGCTTGCCGTCCTCGCCGCGCTGACCCTGAACGTCTCCGCGTCAAACTGGTATTTCAAAAAAAACGACTCTCACGCCCAGCCGCCGATACCGTCTGAATACTCCTATATTGATAACTACGGCGGATACTATCTCGACCGCGACCACGGCGACGCCTGCTCAGAAAAGGTCATCTATCTCACCTTTGACGCCGGCTATGAAAACGGCAACGTCGAAAAGATACTCGACATCCTGAAAAAGCACAACGCGAAAGGCTGTTTCTTCATCCTCGAAAACTTAGTGAAGCGCAACACCGACCTCGTGAAGCGCATGTTCGACGAAGGTCACACCGTGGCGAACCACACGATGAAGCATAAAAATATGTCAACCCTCGGCAAAGCCGAACTAGAAAAAGAACTCTGTGGTCTCGAAAAGCTCTGCCTTGACCTGACCGGTCACAAAATGGCGCGCCTCTACCGCCCGCCCGAAGGCGCCTTCTCTGAGCAGAATCTCAAAGACGCCGACGCGCTCGGCTTCAAGACAATCTTCTGGAGCTTCGCCTACGCCGACTGGGACAACGACAAACAGCCCGCCCCCGACGCCGCCCTGTCAAAGCTCCTGAACCACCTCCACAACGGCGAAATACTCCTCCTCCATCCGACAAGCTCGACAAACGCGAAAATCCTCGACGACTTCCTCTCCCGCTTAGAAAAGGACGGCTGGCGCTTCGGTTCACTTGAGGAGCTGTGCGGAGTCTGATGCGGAAACTACTCAAGATCACACTATGCGCCGCGCTCGCCCTGATCCTGACGTCATCGACCCCAACCGTACCTGACGCCACGTGCGACGCCTCACCGCGCCCGGCAAACGAAGCCGTCTACCGCCACAACACCAATAAAAAGCGCGTAGCCCTCACATTCGATGACGGTCCCCACTACAAATACACCGCCGAAATCCTCGACATCCTCGACGAATACGGCGCCAAAGCCACCTTCTTCGTCGTCGGCGAACTCGCCGAACGCTACCCCGAACTCATCCTACGCGAACTCGCGGAAGGTCACGAAATCGGCAACCACACCTATACGCACCCGCTCCGCAGCGGCAGCAGCGACGCGCTGCTGGAGGAGGCGGCCAAAACAACCGAGCTTCTGGAGAGCACCTTCGATTATTCGCCGGTGCTCTTCCGCCCGCCGGGCGGCAACATCAGCGGCTCTATGATAGAAAGCATATGCGCGTCGGGCTACAAATGTGTGCTGTGGTCGTGGCGGATGGACACGCGCGACTGGGCCTCGCCGCCCGTGGAGAGCGTCGTCCAAACCGTGCTCCGCGACGTGAAATTCGGCGACATCATCCTGTTTCACGACAACGTATACGGCACAAGCCCCACGGCCGAGGCGCTGGAAATCATCCTGCCCGAGCTGATCGAGCGGGGCTATTCCTTCGTCACGGTCTCCGAGCTGATCGCCGGCTGAGACGCCTGCCCGCCGGCAGGCGTCCCGCCGCTCCGGCGCCTGCGGAGTACGGCGTATGCGCAGCCGCCC
>URCP01000022.1 GCA_900546315.1 uncultured Eubacteriales bacterium | reverse complement strand
CCGGCAGTCTGACCTAGTGCGCCCTGTGCGGACTGAAACGGGCAGAATCTATCATATTTGCCATCGTTTCGCATCACCGATTTGCTTTATTGTGGTTGTGCGGTGTTGCCTTGAGTGAGAATGTAAAAGTCAACGAGATCGGCATTCCTCTCGAAACCGATCTCGAAGGGTATGTGGAGATCGAGAAAAAGGTCGCGAAATACTACTCGATCCCCGTGCTCGACCTGTTTTCAATAAGCGGCCTTCAGCCGAAGGTACAGACAATCCGCGAAAGGTTCATGCCAGACGGTCTTCACCCGAACGACGACGGGCACAGGATCATAGCCGACAGACTTGTCGGATTTCTGAAAACTCTGTAAAAACGAAGAAAGAAAAAAGACAGCGCCGGGGCTGAGTCTCGGCGCTGCCTTAATTTGTCGCGTCACGGAATCCTGACGCGTCCGGTTGAGTTATTCGTTTACACGTTTTTTTGTGGGTCGGACCGCCGCACTTACTTGTTCAGTTCGTCGAGCTTCGTCTTGATAGCGTCTTCATAAGATGCCACGACCGACGCGACCGAGTCGCTGCCATCCATCATGACGTTCTTTACCGCGACCTCAAGATCACTTCCGACATTGTAGATCGTCGGCAGATCAGGCACGATCGAGTTTATCAGTATGTCGAGCATCTCAATCGAATCCTCGTTGCGGAGGTTCTTCTGCTCGAGAGTCACCTTGCGGAAGACGCCCCATACGTCCTTATAGCTGAGATATGCCAGAGCGTCCGAGATCTCGGCGACCTTGCCAGGATCGGAGACAGTCACAGGAATCGAGAGGCAGGGAGTGCCGTAGAAGGGCTTGCCGATGTAGTTCTCCTGATTTTCGTCGTACTTCGGCAGCGGGAGCAGACCGAAGGAATAATCCTTGTCGCGCATACGGTTGGTCTTCGAGACCTCGGCGATCATCATGAGCGAACGCTCGTGCTCGAAGGTGTAGACATAATGCCCCGGATCGTCGTCGCCGACCGAAGCCCGCTTGTACTGCGCCGCGCCGTCGTTTTCGGTGAACACATTGACGATCTTGCTGATCACCGAGTAATAGCGGGAAGTTCCGGCGGTGAATACGAGCTTGCCGTCCTTCGACTCAATGGTGCGCTCGCCCGCGCAGGTGACGATGTGCTGAGGATGGTCTATCGCGATGCCGTAGACACAGTGCCCGTCGGTGTTCCAGGTGAACGAGTCGTCTCCGTTCAGCGAAGCGGCGGATTTCATGTAAGTACCGATCGCGTCGAGCGTCCACTTTCCGTCCCGGACGAGCTGGTACGGCAGATCGAGTCCGAGCTTCTCGCCGATCGTCTCGTTGTAGTAGACGGACCAGACCGAGTCGATTATCATGAGCTGAGCGTAGCTTGCCGCCGACCAGAGCTTGCCGTTCACGACACTCGGGTCGTTGTAGCTGGATAGCCACCATTCGCGGTCGAGCTTCAGCCCGTCGAGGTCAAGCAGGTTGTTGAGATAACCCTCGGAGGAGAGAGTGTTCAGGTTACGCGCCGGAACGAAGATCACGTCGTAGGTGTCGTCGCCGGCTAAGATTGCTTTCTGAGCCTCGGCGATGACCTCGTTATCGACGCCCTTGTTCGTTTCGACGAATTTGACGCCGGTCTTGTCCTCAAGTGCGCGGCAGCGGTTGTACTCGGCGTCGTTGAGCATGTCGCCGTTTGATACACCGGGATCGATCTTCGCGTGCATCGAGTAGATATCGTCGGCGTTAAGCACGCGGAATTCCTTGCCGTCCCAGCGCGGGAAGACATATTCCTCCTCGACGGGCGCGGACGTGGTCTGGGAGTCGGTAGTGTCGTTTGTTTTTGTCTCGCCGTCCGTTTCACCGCAGGCGGTCGGAAGTATCAGAGCGAGCAGGAGAGCCAGGGATAATAGTCTTTTTTTCATAAAGGGCAGTTCCTTTCTGTTATTATTTACTTGATATTTTACCATAACTGTGTTATAATGTAAATGGCAAATCATAACGCATTTCTGCCAAATTCTATAAAAGGACAGGAGTCAGACATGGAGAGTTATTACGAGGCGCACAACGATAAACATACATACTCAATAGCATGGATTCAGAAAGAGGAAAGAGTGCCGCCTCACTTTCACAACGCGCTCGAGTTCGTCGGAGTCGCCGTGGGCTGCCTTGACGTGATGGTCGACGGACGAAAACGGACGATCGGAGAGGGAGAGATAATGATCGCCGGGAGCATGTCGCCGCACTCGATCCAATCGTTGTGTCCCGGAAAATACTACTGCGTGCAGCTGCCGCGGGATCTCGCGGTCGAGTGGAACTCGCTCCTCGCCGACAAAACCTTTTCAGACATCTCGATAAGGGACAGTCATGGTATGCTCGCGCTTATGGACATCGCCGTTCAGACCAGCGAATCAGGGCTGTTCGAGAAATACAGCGAGGCGTGGGCAACCGAGCTGCGGCTCATTATCTCGGCGCTGACCGGAATGGTCATCGGAAGTACTGGGCTTGTGCCGCGGCACTCGATGACCGACCTGACCGCCCGTGCCGTCGAGCTCATAGATCGGCGCTACCACGGGAAGCTCAGGCTCTCGGACATCTCAAGGGAGCTGCTTTGTTCGTCGCAGGCTCTGTCGCTGCAATTTCGCGACGTGATGGGGATAAGCATAATCGACTACATAAACACGCTTCGGGTAAATGAGTTCAGGCGTCTGTTGAACGACAAGGACGTGAGCCTTGAGGAAGCGGTCGAGAGAGCGGGATTCCAGAGTATGCGGACGGCGTACAGATGTTATAAGGCAGTGTACGGCTCTACTCCCCGTTCAAAATGACTTTGAGTCCGGGGCTATGTTCAGAACCCTAAATTGATTATCGTGCCGGTATGTGTTCTCCGCCGGCTTTTTCACTGTCAATCAATCGTTGAAATTATCAAGAAATTATGCTTGACTTGACTATCTGAATGACGTATAATAGTTACAGGTGATGAAGATGCGAAGGAAACTTGAAGATCGTTACAATACCGAGCTCATCGGCGAGATAATGCACATTGCGCAGGGTAACGAACAATTCTCGATAGACTTCTTTGACAAGAAGGGCGGGGCGTGGAAGCGCCGCCTGCACTACCACGATTTCTACGAGCTCGAGTTCGTGATTTCGGGCAGCGCCGCGAATGTCATAAACGGCATGCGCTTCGAGCTCTCGCGCGGGATGATGTTTCTCATCCGCCCGACCGACGTCCACCGCTATGAGATCGAACCCGGCGAGGAGATAAGCGTCTGCACGGTGCGCTTCACAAGCGCGATGCTTGACCGGAATATTGTCGCGGCGCTCGCGGGCAGCTCGCCGCTGATAGCCGACTTTTCGGACAGCTATGATTTTCTGAAAGCGCTGTTTGACGAGACCCGGCGGGAATATCTCGAACGCGGGGAGTTCTCGTACATCCTGCTCTCGGGAGTCTGCGAGCGGCTGGCTGTAATGCTCTGTCGGAAAACCCCGAACACAATCCCGAGCTCGGTCAACCGGATCGCGGCGGCGGCTGTTGGTCTTATAAATATCGGATATTCCGGACGGTTGACGGTGCAGAGCGCGGCAAATGAGCTCGGCGTCTCGCCGAACTATCTCGGAAAGGTCTTCAGCGAGAGCATGAATATGACTTTTGTCGGGTATCTGCGCCGTGTGCGGCTGAACTACGCGCTGAATCGCATCATCAACACCGACGACACCTTGCAGCGCATCGCGCTCGAAAGCGGATTCTCGGCGCAGAGCGTCTTCACACGCGAATTCCGCAAATACTATGGAAGATCGCCGACCGAAATACGCGCCGACAGAAAAACTGTGGAAACAGTCTGAAAATAAATTATCAGACAAAACTGTAAGTCTGTACGAAAGGAACAGGTATAAAAATGAACGGACTATGGACAAAAGAGGCGGCATGGAGCTGGTACAACAAACGCCCTTGGATACGCGGATGCAACTTCATGTCGAGCGACTGCGCGAACCGGATAGACCAGTGGCAGGAGTTCGGCTTTGAGGAGCGCTTCGAGACGACAAAGCGCGAGATTGAGCTCGCCGAGTCAATCGGCTTCAACTCATTCAGACTGATTCTCGAGTTCGAGGTCTGGGACAAGGAGCACGACGGCTTCATGAAACGCCTCGACCGATATCTCGCCTGCATGTATGAGCACGGAATCACGGCGATGATAGTGCTCGCGAACGACTGCTCGGTTCCGAAGTCGCTCTACAAACCGCCGGTTATGGGTCCGCAGAGCTATGACATCGGCTACCACGGCGGACGCAAGGCGTCTCCGCACCGCGCCTACGATGGCTACGACGAGCGCTGGCATATCCTCGACGACCCCGACACGGCGCTTAAATACCAGGAATTCGTCCGCGAGATCATCACGACCTACGCTCACGACCCACGGGTCATCGTCTGGAATATCTTCAACGAGCCGGGCAACGGACGCGGCGCGAAGTGTGTGCCGCACATGGAGAAGTTCTTTGAGATCGCATGGACCATCTCTCCTGACCAGCCGCTCTGCGCCGACGTGTGGACCGGAATGACCGGCGGTCACGCGAAAAGCGAGGCTGAACAGCGCGCGCTCGAGCTCTCGGATGTAATCAGCTTCCACAACTACGGAAGTTATGTCGGAAACATCGACCTGATCGAGCAGCTGAAGCTTACAGACCGACCGCTCTTCGCCACCGAGTGGCTGCACAGGATATTCAACAACACGGTCTATGAGACCTATCCGCTGCTCTATCTTGAGAAGATCGGCAGCTATAACTGGGGCTTTGTCGCCGGAAAGTACCAGACCTACGAGCCCTGGGAGAGCATCTGGGCGACGATTGAGAAGAGCGGCGGAAAGGATTACGACATCACAAAGTGGCAGCACGATCTGTTCCGCCCGAGCCTCAGACCCTACGACCCGAAGGAGATCGAGCTGATAAAGCGCTACAATGAGAAAGCCGACGCGAGATTCAAATCGGGGCTCGACAAGAAGCTGTTCGGAAAATGAGTCAAAAAAACCGCTTATCGGTCTGACAAGCGGTTTTTTTCCGGGATACACTGATTTATTCAGGTTTTCGCGGAAAATTGTCTTAAATTCCGGAAAACCGCTGCATCTTGCTATTGCAATTTCCGAATTTATAATTTTCCCGACAGGAGTTGCCAAAGAGCTGACCGTTAAAAGCACCGGGTAAAGCTTCCGAGCGCAATATTATTCTTCCCCGGTCAGCAGCGCAATAATCTTCTTATTCTCGGATATTGCCTGAGCTTCGCGCTTTGCGTACCACGAGGCGAAATCTGACGACTTCGACTCGAGTATGTTCCAGATCGGGAAAGCGAACCCTACGTTGTTCACCATTCCGAAGTCGATGACTATGTTTCTGGTTACAAGGTCAAGCATCTCCTGGGAATCGGTGTCGCGCATATACTTGCCCTTGAGCGCGTCCTCATAGATGGCGGGACGGACATCCGTATAGCTCAGAGCCGCGAGCGCCTCTGTCATAAGTCCGACAAACTCGTACTTTTCCTCCGGAAGGCTCGCCGGAATAACCACAAGGTCTGAACTGCCCTGTATCAGCGTACGATAGTTCTCCTGAGCCTCGTCAAATTTCGGCGCCGGGATAAGACCGTACTCATCCTTCATATCACGCATGATATTCATATCGGCGACATAGCCGTTATAGAAGAGACTGTGTCCCTCCGTGAACAGCTTGCAGAAATCAAGCTCCTTGTCTATGCCTGCAAAAAGCGTGTCCCCGCTCTCTATGCAGAGCTTGTACAGCTTCTCGATGATGGTCACCATCTTCGGCGTGTTCAGCGCGAGGGTCGGGATTCCGTCATCTCCGGTCTTCATTATCGGCTGGTCGCAGGACGGGAGGAAAATGCTCGTCGATCCGCTTGTCGTTATGAAGCCCCAGAGATCATTCTCATCCATATTATTGTCGCCGTTAAGGTCGCTCGTTACCGGCATCGCGAATTCAGCGAGCTTATCGAGTGTCCATTTCCCCTCACGTATGAGCGCGTAAATGTCCGGTATTTGATATTTTTCGGCTATCGTCTTGTTGAAGTACATGACATGGTTCGAGCAGATCACCATGTAGGTCGGTATATCGTTCTGGCCGATGAAGGTTTTTCCCTTGACTGTCAGATTCTCGCGCGCCGCCTGATTCCACCACGGCTTTGTCATGTCGAGATACGGAATCTTGTTAAGGTCGGTGAGTACCCCGCGCTTCGCGAGCCCGCCGGACTGTGTGACGTGAACAGCCGCGAACTGGAACTCATCATCCCCGGCAAGCACCGTATTTGAAAAAGTTGCGATATAATCGGCTTCCGCGCACTCGCGCCACTCGATATCAGCGCCGAAGTATTCGGAAACAGCGAGATTCCGTTTGTAGATCGCGTCGTTGACGACCTCGCCGTTCATGGATTCCGGGGCTATCTGATTGATATCCGCCTTGTTCACCGGCCGCGCCATGACGGTGTAGGTCATACCGGAAAAATCGCGCCTTTCAAAGTTCTCGATGAGCGCGGTGGTCACCTCGGGCGTTGTGTCGTCAGTCGACGCGTTCGACGGCTGATCATCCCCGCCGGATGTCTGTCCGCAGGAGACAAGACCCATTATAAGAGCGAGAATAAGCACAGATGCTTTTGTGTGTTTCATTGCTATATGTTCCTTTCCGTGATTCGGTACAACCATTATAACATAAAGCCCGGGAGGTTAATATAACAAATTGGAACAATATTTTATATAAAATGGCTTGATTTATACCGTTATATGTGATATAATGGTTACGGGAGATGATAACAGATGCCAGATGGAATCATAACATACATGATAAACCGTGATGGACGCGCCGCCAGAACTGTTGTACCCGAGGACGCGCACAAATGGTATGAGTTTGTCTATTACATCAGCTGTCACGGAGAACTCACCCTGAAGGACGAAAAATATGAAATAAAACCCGGCAGGTACACGCTGATCCGCCCGCACACAAGACACAGTGAGAGACACGACGAGAACGGAATAGTCTTCTTCACAGTTTTTTCCTGCGACAGTGATCTTCCGGACATCATCGCCGATGATGGAGACGGGAGACTCGGTGCCATCTGCGAAAAGGTATTTTACGAGCACAGCTCGGCAGACAGATATTCGTCGGAACTGTCGCTCATCGCGCTCCGGGAGCTGATACTGAATGTCCTGCGGCTGAACGACTATGGCGAGACGGCCGTTTATACCGAAAAGGCGGCGGTATATATCAAGACGCATTTCATGGAGAATATAGACCTCATCTCACTCGCGCGGACGGGAAACTACAGCTATGACTATTTCCGTCACACGTTCAAGAAAAAATACGGAATGTCGCCGAAGAAATATCAGGTGGAATGCCGCCTGAGGCACGCCGCTGGAATGCTCATGAACACCGACTACAACTGCACCGAAATCGCGAGGCTGTGCGGCTTCTCGAACAGCGTCCAGTTCTCGGCGATGTTCGGCGAACGCTTCGGAATGACGCCGACCAAGTGGCGAAAAGCAAAACCGGAATAATTCTTTTTTAATCAAGGTAAAATAATCATGTTCAGAAAAATCAGAAGAAGTAAGAAAGAAATCAGCGCGGAAGCGGCGGAAGCGCTTCTGCAAAAAAGCCGCCGAGGCGTCCTCGCGGTCAACGGAGACGACGGATATCCGTACGCGGTCCCGATAAATTATCTCTATGACGCCGCCGCGAAAAAAATCTGCTTTCACGGTGCGCGCGCGGGTCACAAGTTCGATTCGATAAAAGCCTGCGACAAGGTGTGCTTCACAGTCTACGGAAACGAAACCATAAAGGATCTCCCGTGGGTGCCGTATGTGCAGAGTGCCGTCGTGTTCGGCAGGTGTCACATTGTGGAAGACATGTCGGCGGCGGCAGAGCTGCTGAGAAGACTGGCGGCGAAATACTACCCGGACGAGCAGACCATCAGCGAGGAAATCGCGCACGCCGGAGCCGCCGCGCAGGTCTTCGAGATAGAGATCGAACATCTCACCGGCAAAGAGATACAGGAGCGGTAAATCTGAGTTACCGCGAAAAGCCGCCCTCGAGAACAATGAGCTTGTTCGAGATATTCCGCACCGCGGGCAGCTTTTCGAGTAACCTGTAGATCGGAGCGAATTCCGCCATTCCCTCGGTCAGGCTGTGCTCCTCCGCAAACCTGAATCCATTGAGCATCCCGGCGAGAACCTTTCCGTTCTTCACACCCCACGTGAATTTCGCGTGGCTGCCCTCTATTGACTTTTCCTTGAACCTTTTGGCGACAAGCGGGTTCATCGTCTCAACGAAAACGGTCGCCTTCCCGAACCTGCGGGCGATAACATCAAAGATCCTCTTCACGTCCGGCTCGGTGAGATACATGGTGAGCCCCTCGATGATGACGAGCGCCGGCGTGCCGGTCTCCCTGACGCATTCTCCCCAGTCGTCCATAGCGGACATGGCAATACAGGAGATTTCTCCGTCCTCCGGCATCATCCTCTCCCGCACCGCGATTGTCTCCGGCAGGTCGAGGTTGTACCAGTGAGAGAATCCCTTCACGCGATAGCACCTTGTGTCGAGCCCGCAGGCGATATTGACGATGACCGCGCCGGGATTTTTATCAAGCCACGACTTTGTCATCCGGTCAAGGACGATGGTGCGCGCGATGACCCCGTCGTGCATCGCGCGGTCATTGTCGGCGAGCGAGAAGTCATAATCGAGTCTGTCTATAATCTTCTCCGCCATACCGTCGTGTACGGCGCCGCGGGTGCGGCTCTCTTTGGCTCTCGCGTATATGGTCTGGAGCATGGTTTCCGGAACTCCCGTCAGATTTATCTTTTCCATTATTTCTCTTCCTCCGTATCATGTGGTTAGACCGTGCTAACCGATTGGCCTTTGAAAAGCCGCGGCAAGCGGCTTTTTATATTTTTATAATTATATAATAGCAGAAAACCGGCGCGATGTCAAGTACAATGAGTGAAAGTTATCCGCAAACGGCGCGATTTTTTACGTTCAGACGCTTCTCGCGGCGCGTGCCGATTCCTGCGCCGCCATTCTGCGGTTCCAGCTTATGAAGCCGTAGATGTCGTTCGCGAGGAAGGCGGCGAAGCAACCTGTCATGGCGAGACAGCTGATGTCGCTCATGGCGGCGTATGTCCAGAGGATTATGAGGACGATATCGTTTGCGGCGTAGGCTATCGCGTAGTACGGGCTGCGGCACCATGTGAGGTATGACGCGATGAAGCTTGTGGCGACCGAGACAGTGCTGACGACGAGATTCGCGGCGCCAAGCCATCCGAGAATGAACCAGAAGGCACCGGTCACTATGACGGTGAATACGATCATTATGACGGCGCGGGGCTTTGTGAGTTTCGCGGCTTCGACTTCGTGCGCTCCGGCGTCGGAGGGATGCTTCAGCCAGGTGAAGACGGCGAGGGCAGCCATCGGGGCGGTCATGCAGAGGTAGGTGATCATTTCGCCGTAGTAGCGGAAGCCGAAGGAGATTATTCCGTAGAAGACGCTGAAGACGACGGTGAGTATCTGTCCGACGACGTTGCCTTTGGCGATGAATATGAGTGATGTGACACCGATGAGCGACGCCGCGGTGGAGATCGGCTCCACTCCGCCGAGAGCGGAGCAGAGGATGATGACAGCGACAGATGAGAGCCAGAGCGAGATTTCGAATTTTGTGAGAGAGCGGAAGAGAGTTTTTATTTTCATAAATATATAAAGTTTACGGGAGGAGAGGGGGGTGCCGGGGGGGGGGGGGGGGGGGAGGGGCGAGCCCCCCCCCCCCCCCCCCCCCCCCCCCGGCTTACAAGCGTTTACAGCTCCACGAGTCCTGAATCCACGGAGTGTTTGACTCTGTCCCTGACTTCCGCGAGTTTGGCGTCGTTGAAGCTGTCGAGGGTGCCGACGAGGTAGCCGGTTATGCGGCGGATGCGTTCGAATTTGCCTTTGCCGTCGGCTTCGGTTCTGTGGCAGCGTGGGCATTCGTTGCCGATTATGCCGGTGTAGCCGCAGACGGGGTCGCGGTCTACGGGGTGGTTGATTGAGCCGTAGCCGACTCCGGATTCTTTCATGCGGCGGATTACGGCTTCGAAGGCGTCGAGGTTTTCGAGGGGGTCGCCGTCGAGTTCTACATAGGTGATGTGACCGCCGTTGGTGAGTTCGTGATACGGCGCCTCGAGTTTTATCTTTTCCGCCGCCGTGATCGGGAAGTACACAGGGATGTGGAAGGAGTTGGTGTAGTATTCGCGGTCGGTTACGCCTTCAATGATTCCGTATTTC
This sequence comes from uncultured Eubacteriales bacterium, assembly GCA_900546315.1. Classification (GTDB taxonomy): domain Bacteria; phylum Bacillota; class Clostridia; order Oscillospirales; family CAG-272; genus Flemingiibacterium. The sequence goes on along the minus strand of URCP01000022.1, from coordinate 24,858 downwards.
TTTTTGTCTATGCGGACGAATCTGCCGGAGAGACCTTCGGCGGGAGTGCCTATTACCGAGAAGTTGAGACCGTGTTTGCGGGAGGCTTCGTCGGCGCGGCGGCGGATGTGACCGATTATTTCGAGTCCGAGGTTCTGCGCGTCGGCGGATTCGCCGTGGTGCTTGCCGATGAGGGCTTTGAGGCATTCGGCGAGACCTATGAAGCCGATTGTAAGGGTTCCGTGCTTCAGCACTTCGCCGACTTTGTCGTCGATTCCAAGTTTATCCGAGTCAAGCCAGATGCCCTGCCCCATCAGGAACGGGTAGTTTCTGACGGTCTTTTCGCCCTGTATTTTGAAGCGGTCGAGGAGCTGATCGATGACGAGCGCGATCTTGCGGTCGAGCTCTTCGAAGAACCAGTCGACATTGCCCTTCGCGCGGATGCCGATTCTCGGGAGGTTGATCGACGTGAACGAGAGGTTTCCTCTGCCGTAGGTTATTTCCTTGGTCGGGTCGTAGACGTTCGCCATTACTCTGGTGCGGCAGCCCATGTAGGCGACTTCGGTCTCCGGATGGCCTTCTTTGTAATACTTCAGATTGTACGGCGCGTCGACGAACGAGAAGTTCGGGAAGAGGCGCTTCGCGGAGACGCGGCAGGCGAGCTTGAACAGATCGTAGTTCGGGTCGCCGGGGTTGTAGTTCACGCCCTCCTTGACCTTGAAGATCTGTATCGGGAAGATCGGAGTCTCGCCGTTTCCAAGCCCGGCGTCGGTCGCCATGAGTATGCTCTTCATGACAAGTCTGCCCTCGGCGCTCGTGTCCATGCCATAGTTCAGCGAGCTGAATGGTATCTGCGCGCCGGCGCGGGAGTGCATCGTGTTGAGGTTGTGTATCAGCGCTTCCATCGCCTGATAGGTCGCGCGCTCGGTCTCCTTGACGGTATAGCGGCGGACGTCGTCTACCGCGCGCTTTGCGATCTCCTCGCCGTACTTTTTCGCTATGATGTCCTCGACAGAGCGCGAGAAAATAATGTCCTCCGCGAGAGCCGGCTCCTTGCCGGTCTTTTCCCTGACTTCGACAAGAATGTCAGACGCGTCCTTCTCGGAGTCGGCGTCGCCGCACATCATGTCGAGAGCCTTCTCAAGGTTCTTCCTGTAAAGCTTCGCGTAGGTGAGCGTCACTCCCGGAGCCATTCCGTACTCGAAGTTAGGTATCGACTGACCGCCGTGCTGGTCGTTCTGGTTCGACTGGATAGCGATGCAGGCAAGCGCCGAGTAGCTCTGGATATCCTTCGGCTCCCTGAGAAAACCGTGACCGGTAGAGAATCCGCCCTTGAACAGCTTGATGATATCTATCTGACAGCAAGTTGTCGTGAGGGTCAGGAAATCCAGATCATGTATATGTATGTCCCCCTCGATATGCGCCTTGGCGTGGTCCGGGTCGAGTACATACATCTCATAGAACTGCTTCGCGCCCTCCGAGCCGTATTTGAGCATCGTGCCCATAGCGGTGTCGGCGTCTATGTTCGCGTTCTCGCGCTTGATGTCCGAGTCCTTCGCGGATTTGAAGGTCAGGTCCTCATAGGTCTTCATCAGCTTCGAGTTCATCTCGCGGACTCTGGTGCGCTCGGCGCGATAGAGTATGTATTCCTTCGCGGTGCGGGCGTGACCGCGCTTCACAAGGACCTTTTCGACTGTGTCCTGTATCTGTTCGACTGTCGGCTTGCAGTCAATTCCGCAGTTCTTTTCGAGCTGGTTCGCGACCTCGCAGGCGATGTCCATCGCGGTGTTGTAGTCGTGTCCGCCGGCGGCTTCGGCTGCCTTGAAGACTGCCTTCGCGATCTTTTCGATATTGAACGGCGCTTCTCTTCCGTCGCGCTTGATTATCTTTGTTATCATTGCGTCGTACTCCTTTTGTGATGATGTATGTTGAATACCATATGGTGACCTCTGATCTGAAAAGCGCAAAGCTCATCAGGCGCGTCCGGAACACAGGTTCGCCAATCATGGTAAAACGCTGTATATAGTGTCGCGTTTTCCACAGGCACACTATATGTAGTGTCGTCGGTGCGGGTGCGGTGATAATATTATAAATCAAATCCGCCGAAAAGTCAATTGGCATTCTCACCGATTTTTGACTGAGATAATTATGCAATTATCATATCAGAGGTTGTAGCGCTCGGAAAAAGAGCATTTGTGACACAAAAAAGACCGCCGCTTACTTTTTCCCACGACGGTCATCCTGATTACTTTGAAGAACCCCTGATTATTCAGTCTGTTCCTGAGTCTACGGGATCATCTCCCGGTCAGATGCAGTTCTTTCATCAGGGCGTTCTGGAGCACCTGCGAAAAGTTGATCCCAGCCGCCTCCGCCCTGTAATTCAGCCATGAAGGGAGAGTACAATTCTTTCTGACGGCACGCATATCATTTTTAAGTCTGTACTCCGTGAAGTCGACATCGACAAGCGTCACGATGTCAGCGTCACTTTTTCTGACCTCGGAAATGTCGGACGGAACAGGCAGCGCCTTCCTGTCATCCTCCATATCAATTCCCATTAGACCGATCGCGTCCCGCGCCATCTCAATAGCTTCCGTGAGATCCTCCCCCTGAGTTCCGGTATCGAAATCAGGAATATATACAGAATAACCGTCAACACCGGGAGTCAGGACTATCGGATAAGAGTTTTTCATCGTGTTTATCCTCCAATTCAGTTTCACGTTTCACTTGAGTCCGCGTCTTCTGATAATCGCCTTGGCAAGATTCTCATTTATCTCGCTGTGACGCGGTATCGTTTCCGCTTCTTTTCCGTTGGAATAGATATCATGACTGCCGCCGTTTCGTTTCAGACGCCAGCCATTTCTTTCAAGCAGTTTTATCAGGTCAGTCCGCTTCACTCAAAAATCACCGCCTCACTTTTATTATACGCATTCCATGCGCGTTTGTAAACGATATCCGGCAAACAATATGTAAATTTTCTTTCAGACAGACTAAAACCGATTTATTCATCTGCCACAATTCTCTCAGAATTCACGCCTTTTGGAAACTTCACAGTAAACATACTCCCTTCCCCCGGCACGCTCTCAAGTTTAATCTCAGCTCCGTGATACTGCGCGGCGTGCTTCACGATCGACAGTCCGAGACCGGTCCCGCCTGATTGCTTCGAGTGGCTCTTGTCGACGCGATAGAAGCGCTCGAAGATACGTCCCTGATGCTCCGGCGGGATTCCGATTCCCGTGTCCTTCACGATGAGCTTTGCTCCGTCATCGTCGGTGAGCGTCGTTATATCGACCCGCCCGCCATCCTCGTTGTAGCGTATCGCGTTGTCGCAGAGATTGTAGACGATCTCATAAAGAAGTCTGCGCACGCCAAAGACCGTCGTCCCGCCTCCATGCACCTCGAGCGTGACATTCTTCGCCTTTGCCGACTCGGAAAGGGTTCCGACCGCTTCCTCGGCGAGCGCGTGGATGTCCGTATCCTCGCGCGGCAGGTCAACTCCCTCGTCGAGCTGTGAGAGCCTGATAATATCCTCTATGAGCGTGACAAGCCTTGCCGCCTCGCGCCTTATGTGACCTATGAACCGCGGCATATCCTCCGGCTTCACGAAACCGTTCTCGATGAGCTCCGCGCTGCCGATTATCGTCTGGAGCGGTGTCTTGAGCTCATGCGAAACGTTCGCGGTGAACTCGCGGCGGTTCCTCTCGGCGAAGGCGCTGTCGGTCACGTCGAAGGCGAGTATGACCGCGCCGACGACCTTTCCGCCCGACTCGATGCGGCTTATGTCAAAGCGTCTGACACGCCCGTCCTTCTCGTTCTCGACAGACGCTTTTCCGTCGCGCATGGCTTTTCCGACGGCTTCGCTCATGACGCGCTCGCGGTCGATCGTCAGAAAATCCTTACCGCGGCAGTCGTCGCAGCCGAATACCTTTTTCGCCGCCGGGTTGATGCTGAGGACGATCCCGCGGTCGTTCAGCAGAACAAGTCCCTCGTTCATGCTTCCGGTTATCTGGTCGAACTCATCCGTCCGGCGCTTCAGCTCCGCAAGCTGCTCGTTTATCTTGTGGTTCTGCCTGTTTATCCGCGCGAGGAAGGGCGCGAGCTCCTCGTAAGCGTCGTTGTCGAGCGGATGGTCGAGATCTATCTTCCCGAGCGGGTTCACGATCCGCTTCGACATCCCGGACGCGAGGAACGCCGACAGGATGAACGCGAGAACGAATATCACGATCATAGGGTGGAGCATTCCGAGCGCCAGCGCCAGAACGCTCGCACAGCTCTCGGATATGCGGAGCACCGAGCCGTCCTCGAGCTTCTTCGCGATATAATCGGTCGTCTCGGTAAGCGTCGACGAATATCTCGAGCACTCGCCATAGCCGGTCTCGATAGCCTCCTTGAATTCCTCGCGGTCGGAGTGATTCTCCAGCGACCTGGAATCGCTCTTCGTGTCATAGATCACCGAACCGTCGGAGGCTATCCAGGTGAGCCTGCTGTCCGACTGACCGAGCGATTCGAGGTATCCCCTGCCGCTCATCGTCACCGCCGAGGCGGCAAGCCCCAGCTCGTCAGAGAGCTGTCTCTTCTGTATCCCGGACGAATACTCGTACATGACGCCGAAGATGACGGCGAGCGCGAGCAGCATGACCGCCGTCGCGGCGAAAAGTATCGATCGGAAGATCCTGTGTGTCATCGGGCTGTCCTTTCTGTTCTGTCTTTACTGTTGTTTCTCAAAGCGGTATCCGACGCCGCGGACGGTGTCTATGCGCTCGCCGTATTTTCCGAGCTTCTGCCTGAGAGTTCTTATGTGCATATCAACCGTCCGCGTCTCTCCGCAGTAGTCCATCCCCCAGACGTCCGAAAAGAGCCGGTCGCGCGTGAACGCCATTCCCGGATGCTGCATAAAAAGCCTCAGGAGCTCGTACTCCTTGTACGTGAGCTCGATTCTCTCCCCGTCCGCCGTCACGATATGCTCGTCGAGGTTGATCTCAAGTCCGCCTGAGCGCAGGACGTTCGCCTCGCTCTTCGGGCGGCAGCGGCGCAGAACCGCCTTCACCCTCGAGACCATCTCCATCATACCGAACGGCTTCACGAGATAGTCGTCCGCGCCGATGTCGAGGCTCTTTATCTTGTCGTATTCGGTGCCCTTCGCGGTCGCCATGATGACGGCTATATCGGCGGTGTCTGGCGACGCCTTGAGCTTCTTGAGTATTTCGACGCCGTCGGTTCCGGGCAGCATCACGTCAAGTATCACGAGCTCGGGCTTCTTTTTCTTAACAGCGGCGAAAAATTCCGATCCGTCGCCGAAGCCCTCCGCCTCGAAGCCGGTTGATGTCAGCGCGTACACCTCTATGTCGCGGATGCTCGCGTCGTCTTCCACACAGTAGATCATTGATGTTCTTTCCTTTCTGTCAGTTATTCGGACGATCGTTACAGATCGACCAGATATACCTGTCCGGAGGCGGGAGTGTCCCGTCTCCGGAGATATCAGTCATGAAGTTCCTTGTGCTCGCCGGTGACCGAGAACTCGACCCACTCGGCGATGTTCGTCGCGTGGTCGCCGATACGCTCGAAATACTTCGCGATCATCAGAAGATCGAGCGCGTACTCGCCGTCCTCGGGACTCTCCGCGATCATTTTTATAAGCTCTTTCTTCACCCTGTCAAAATAGTCGTCGACAATGTCGTCGTGGGCTATGACGGACTCGGCGAGCTTCATGTCGCGCTTTACGTAAGCGTCGACGCTCTCGGTCACCATGTTTATCGCGGATTTCGCCATCGCGCCGATGTATTCGCACTTGTCCGCGCGGTGCTGTCCGAGATAGGTTATTATCTCGGCGATATCCGACGCCTGGTCGCCGATTCTCTCCATGTCGGTTATCATCTTGAGCGCCGCGGAGATCTGTCTCAGGTCTTTCGCGACCGGCTGCTGCTGGAGGAGTAGCTTCAGGCACATCGACTCGATCCCGCGCTCCATGTGGTCGATCTCACTGTCGACCGGCGAGACCTTCGCCGCGAGACAGGTGTCCCCGGTCATGAGCGCCTTTGCGGCGATGGCGATAGCCTCCTCGCAGAGAGCGCCCATAGCGATGAGCTCGCGGTTGAGCTCCGCCAGCTGCTCGTCGAAATGACTTCTCATCTTTAAGTCTTTCCTTTCATTAATTACATCTCTGTCCATTTTGGAGCCGGTTTTGCAGAGCAAAATCGTTGTCGGAAGACAACGAAGGTTCCAAAATGCTTTGGAAAGAAAGATTTATCTTTCTTTCCTTTAACCAAATCTTCCGGTGATATAATCCTCTGTGCGCTGATCGTCCGGCTTCGAGAACATCTTCTCGGTGTCCCCGTACTCGACAAGCTCGCCGAGAAGGAAGAACGCCGTCCTGTCGGATATTCTCACCGCCTGCTGCATATTGTGCGTGACGATGATTATCGTGTATTTTTCTTTCAGATCGCTCGCCAGCTCCTCTATCTTCAATGTGGAGATCGGGTCAAGCGCGCTCGTCGGCTCGTCCATCAGCAGAACCTGCGGCTCGACCGCCAGAGCGCGGGCTATGCAGAGCCTCTGCTGCTGTCCTCCCGAGAGCCCGAGAGCGTTCTTTTTCAGCCTGTCCTTCACCTCGTCCCATATAGCGGCGCCCTTCAGGGAATTCTCGACTATCTCGTCGAGCTTCGCGCGGTTGGTGACGCCATGCGTGCGGGGACCGTAGGCTATGTTGTCGTAGATGCTCATCGGGAACGGATTCGGCTTCTGGAAGACCATTCCGACCTCCCGCCGCAGCTCGTTCACGTCCACCGACGGGTCGAAGATGTTCTCGCCGCGGTATTTCACCTCTCCGGTGATTTTCACGCCCGGAACAAGGTCGTTCATCCGGTCGAGGGTTTTCAGAAATGTCGACTTTCCGCATCCGGAGGGACCGATAAGCGCGGTTATGCTTTTTTCGGGGATATTTATATTGACGTTTTTAAGAGCCTTAGTGTTCCCGTACCAGAGACAGAGATCCTTTACCGTGATAATGTCGCTCATATGCTTTTCCTCTTTCTGAAATATTTTCCGACGAGAGACGCCGCGAGGTTTATGAGAACCGTGAGTATCATGAGTATCGCCGCGATCGCGAACGCCACCTCAAACTCACCCTGCTCCTTCGCGTAGAAGTAGAGTGCGACCGTGAGCGTCGCGCCGGAGCTCGACATCGCGTCAAAGAATCCACCGAGAACGTGCGCGAACCCCGCCGTGAAGAGCAGAGCCGCCGACTCTCCGAGAATACGTCCGACCGCGAGTATGCAGCCGGTGACGATACCGTCAACGCAGCCCGGGAGCACGACAGTGCGTATAACTCTCCACTTCCCGGCGCCGAGACCGAAAGCGCCCTCACGGTAGCTCTGCGGAACGGTCTTGAGGCTCTCCTCGGTCGTCCGCATTATAGTCGGGAGGTTCATTATGACGAGCGTCAGCGCGCCCGCCATGAGAGAGGTCGCCATACCGAGAAACTGGCAGAAGAACAGCATTCCGACAAGACCGTAGATTATCGACGGAATGCCGGAGAGCGTCTCCGCCGCGTATTCTATCACGGCGACGATCTTCTTGTTCCTCGCGTACTCAGTGAGGTAGACCGCCGCCCCGACGCCGAGCGGAAGGACTATCACAAGGGACGTTATCACGATATACAGCGTATTGAGTATATCCGGCAGTATGCCGATGTCGCCGGTCAGATAGCTCGGTTTTGTGGACAGGAGCTTCCACGTGATGTTCGGAAGTCCCTTGTACATGACGTAACCGATCATGAAAACGACGAGCGCCGCGCAGATGAGCGCCGCCGCGCGCATAAGTATGTTCATCGCCGTCATATAAGCGCGACGGCGTTTTGAAAGTTTTGCTCTCAGCATATGAAGTCCTCCCTTTTAAGAACGGTTCCCGCGCTTCAGGAAGAAGTTCAGCGCGGCGTTTATAAGCATTATGAAGAGGAACAGCACGAGCGCTATCGAGAACAGCGCCTGTCTCTGGAGACCGCCCGAATACGACATCTCGCTCGCCACCGCGGTCGTCAGGAATCTGACGCTCCCGAAGAGCGACGGCATATTCGGCACGTTGCCGGAGACCATCATGACCGCCATTGCCTCGCCGATCGCGCGTCCGACGCCCATGACGACCGCCGCCGCGATTCCGCTCTTCGCCGCCGGAACCGAGACCCTGAAGCAGGTCTCGACAGGCGTCGCGCCGAGCGCGAGCGACGCGTCCTCGTATTCCTTCGGTACCGCGTCGAGCGCGGTCATCGACACCTTGATGATGGACGGAAGTATCATTATCGCGAGGACTATGACAGCCGCGAGAAGGCTCGCGCCGTCCGGCACTCCGAATAGCTTTCTTATCCCCGGAACGAGGATAAGCATTCCGACAAGGCCGTAAACGACCGAAGGTATACCGGCGAGCAGGCTGACCGCCGACTCCATTACGCTCCTGACCTTCGCGGGCGCGAATTTTGCGAGATAGACCGCCGCGAAGAAGCCTATCGGAACGCCGATAAGTATCGCTCCGCCGGTTCCCCATATACTCGTGAGGATGAACGGCAGTATGCCGAACGAGGGCTCCGCCGCGGTCGACGCCCATTTCTTTCCGAACAAGAATTTCACAAGCCCGATCTCGTGTATCGCCGGTATTCCTGAGATCACGAGATAAACCGTGATAAGCAGCACGCATCCGACGGTTATGAGCCCGAGCACGAGAAATATTCCGTGGATGATATCCTCAAACAGCCTTTTGCGGTCGACGCCGCGTCGTCCGTCTTTTTTGTTTTCACTTACAGTCGTCATCTTCAACTCTTCCTCACCGCTCCTGCCGGTCTCGTTTTCACTGACAAAAGACCGGGACCGCCCGGTCACGGCGGTCCCGGGCAGTATCTTTCCGGACTTTTCCGAAATTTGTTTTTCCATCAGCCGTTAGCCGCAACAGCGCCAGCCGCGGAGATTATGCCGGCCGCGTCCTTCGAGGTCGCGTAGTCGAAGAACTTCTGAGCCGCGTCAGAGAGCGTGGTTCCGGTCTTCGTGACAAGCACGAACGGACGCTGGACAACGTAGCTGCCGTCCTTGACGGTTGCCTCAGCAGGAGTCACGCCGCCGACCTTGAGCGCTTTGACGGTGTCCTTGACAGCCGCGAGAGACGCGTAGCCTATCGCGTTCGGGTTCTGTGAAACGGTCGTGATGACGTCGCCGGTGGAAGTAAGCTCCTGACGATACTTGCAGGAGTCCTTGGTGTTCGTGATCGACTCGAAGCCGTCACGCGTGCCGCTTCCGGCTTCACGTCCGATGAGAACGATCTCGCCGGAGCCGCCGCCGACCTCGGACCAGTCGGTGATCTCACCGGTGTAGATCTTCGCTATCTGGTCAAGGGTGAGATCCTCGACCTTGTTTTCATTGTTGACGATGATCGCGATGCCGTCGTAAGCGAGGACAGTCTCGGTGAGACCTCCCGCCTTCTCGTCGTCCTTGAGCGCGCGGCTCGAGAGACCTATGTCGCAGCGTCCCTCGGACACAGCGGAGATTCCGGAACCGGAGCCGGTCGGGTTATATGTAAAGGTCACGCCCTTGTTCTGTTCCATGAAAGACTCGCCGAGAGCGCCGATGACCTTTTCCATCGACGTCGAGCCGTCGGTCGAGACGGTTCCGGTGGTCTTCTCCGAGCAGCCTATGGCGGAGAGCGCCGTGACAGACGCCATGAGTGCGAGCGCGATTATGTTTCTGATTTTCATTTTGAAGTATCTCCTTCATTTTCTGATTTTTTATTTGCCTTATCTGTGGTACATCTATATCATACCGTAGGCGTGTAAAATGAAAAAGGCTCACTATGTAAAATCGATGTCAAATCGCGAAAAGCCCGTAATACAGGGAAAAAATGACCGTAACCCCGGAAGGCTCAGCGTCCGGAAAACTCCACTTTACATTTCCACAGACAACTGTCCACAGGATAACGGTCATGTTTTCAGATCATATTTCGCCCCATCGGGGTTCGGAAGCGCTCTCGTCCCCCGCCGCGAGTATCTCCCGCACGGCGTCCGGAATATGCGCTACGGTGTCGCCGGACAGCATCGATACCGCGGATATATTCTCCTGAGCGAGCTCTCCCGCGCGGCCGTTCAGATACGCTCCCGCCGCGACGCCGAGCGTCAGGTCCTCGTCCTTCACATATCCGCAGATACCGGCGAGTATGCCCGAGAGCACGTCCCCGCTCCCCGCGGTTGACATTCCCGTGCAGCCGCGGTCGACGATATAGGTTGACTTTCCGTCGGTGATAACGGTAGCCGCGCCCTTGAGCAGAAGGATGACATTGTTCTCTTCCGCGAAGCGTTTCGCCGCTCCAGGAATGTCATAGCGGAACTCCTCAAACTTTATCCCGGAAATCCGCTCGAACTCCTTCGGATGCGGGGTAAGGATGACGCGGCAGGCGGCTTTTTTCAGCTTTTCCCCGTCCATCCCCGCGAGAGTGTTAAGTCCGTCGGCGTCGATGATGAGCCGTCCGTCATATTTTGTCAGCGCGTAGTCTATGAGCTTCGCGACCTCATCGCTCCGCCCCATGCCCATGCCTATCGCCGCCGCCCTCGTGTGCGAGAGGAGCTTTGCGGCGGTGTCCTCGTTGAAGACATATTTCCCGTCTCTGTCATCAAGCGGGAACAGTGTGCTCTCGAGAATATACGGCAGTACGGCGTCCGAAAGACTCTTCGGAACCGCAAGCTTCGCCACCCCGGCGCCGGAGCGCAGGGCGGACAGCGACAGGTTCGCGAGCTTGGCGGCGCCGCTGTATTCGGGCGAGCCGCCGATCAGGGCGACGTAGCCGAAATCGCCTTTGTTCGTGTTGTGCTCTTCCCTTACGAAAAGCCGCTTTATCGCCGGGGCGTCGATAAGCCTTGCCGGTTCGTCGAGGAGGTCTATTCCAATGTCGCAGTTCACGAGCTTTTTTATATAGTCCTTGGCATAGTTCATGTACAGACCGCTCTTGCGGCAGCCTATCGACACCGTGAGATCGGAGCGGACCACCTCGCCGTCCGCGATGCCGCTGTCTCCTCCGAGACCGCTGTTGATGTCGACCGAGATTATATAAGCGCCGCTTTCGTTTATCTTTCTGATCGCCGTGAGATACGGTTCCTTCGGCGCGCCTTTGAAGCCGGTGCCGAATATGCAGTCGACGACAGTCCCGAAGCGTCCGGGAGTCAATTCATCTATATTCCGCGTCATTTTCGTTCCGAGACCGATCGCCGCGTCGAGAAAAGGTCTGCTTGTCTCCGTGACCTTGTCTGACAGGGCGAATATGACGCAGTCGATGTCGGCGAGGTTCAGGAGGGAGGCGAGCGCGTATCCGTCGCCGCCGTTGTTTCCGGGTCCGCAAATGACCGCCACGGGCGGCTTCCAGAGGTTCAGCTTTCTGACGGTTTCAAAGATGGCTTGACCGGCGCGGCACATGAGTTCCTTTGAGTTTACGCCTTTTTCGCTCATTGCGGTGTCGCTGCGGCGCATTGTGTCTGTTGAGACGACTTCAAGCATATGGCGGGGCTCCTTTCATATATCGGTTATGATCTCGTCGGGAATGAGTATTTTCATTCTGCGCGGGACGCGTTTGAGTGGGTCGTAGACGAATCTGCGGCAGGAGAAGCCGCCGGGGACGACTCCGCGTTTTTCGCAGAGCATGTCGCCGGTGTCGGCGACGCGTATGGCTCTCCGGCAGTATTCGCAGACTTTGTCTTCGTCGTCATCTTTTTTCATGAAGTGTCCAATCCTTTCGCATCTTCGGTATTTTGATAATATTATATCACATTCGCCTCTTGTTGTCAATACACCGTGAACGACAAAAAACGTCCGTGGGGTTCCCCGGCCGTTTTTTTTAATGTTTCTGAAAACGCGGGGGGCCCGGGGGCGCAAAACCTCTTTAAAACGAGGTTCCCCCCCCCCTGCGAATCTTTATCTCTTGCTGAGCACGTCGGCTTCGTATTTCTTGACTTCGGCGAGCCAAGCGTCGCGGACCGGAACGTTGTTCTTTTCGCAGTAGTAGTCCCATACGGCTGCGAACGGGTAGGATTTGTATTCTTCGAGGAGGGCGAGTCTGGAGGTGTAGTCGCCTTCGACTTCGAGCTTCCTCAGCTTTTCGGTCGGCTCGAGGAGGGCGTACATGAGGGCTTTCTGCATGTTTCTGGTGCCGATTACCCACGCAGCGATGCGGTTGATGGAGGCGTCAAAGAAGTCGAGTCCGATGTGGACGCGCTTTTCGAAGTTGCCGCGGATGATTTCCTGAGAGATGTATTTGAGTTCGTCGTCGAAGATGACTACGTGGTCGGAGTCCCAGCGTACCGGGCGGGAGACGTGGAGCATTACGTCGTTCAGGAAGAGGAGCGCGGACGAAATCTTGTCGGAGACGACTTCGGTCGGGTGGAAGTGACCGGTGTCGAGGGTGAGCATGATGTTGTTCTTCACCGCGTAGCCGAGGCACATTTCGAGGGAGCCGATAGTGCAGGACTCTGCGCCGATTCCGAAGACTTTGCTTTCGACCGAGTTCAGGTTGAGTTTCGTGTCCTGACCAGCGAATATCTTATCGTAGGAATCGATGAGGCGCTCCCTCCACGCGTAGCGGTCAACCGGAATGTCCTTGAAGCCATCTGGGATCCAGTGGTTGGTGCAGGCAGTTTCGCCGAGCTCACGTCCAAAATACTCAGCGATTATTCTGGAGCGCTTGCAGTGCTCGATCCAGAAGGCGCGGATGCCTTCGTCGGCGCTCGAGAGGGTGAAGCCGGAAGCGCTCAGCGGGTGAGAGAAGCAGGTCGGGTTGAAGTCGAGCATGACGCCGGTCTTCTTCGCCCAGTCGACCCAGGACGCGAAGTGCTTCGGTTCGATCTGGTCGCGGTCAACCTTTTCGCCCTGCGCGTCGAGATAGATCGCGTGGAGGTTCATTCTCTTCTTGCCGGGGATGAGGGAGATGGCTTTTTCGAAGTCGGCTCTCAGCTCATCGATGGTGGTGGCTCTTCCGGGGTAGTTGCCGGTCGTCTGGATACCGCCGGTGAGGTCGCCGTCCGGGTTCTCGAAGCCGCGGACGTCGTCGCCCTGCCAGCAGTGCATGGATACCGGGATCTTCTCGAGTCTCTCAATCGCTTTGTCGGTGTCGACTCCTATCGACGCGTAGAGCTCCTTCGCGAGCTCGTATGCCTTTGTTGTGCTGCTCATGTTATTTCTCCTTGAAAATTGAAATTAATGTACTGTAATTCGCATGACGTGTCCGGCCTGACCGTCATAAACATTGCCCTCGAGCACCGGCTGAGGGATGAAGGTCTCTTTCCCGTCCGGCGTGAAGGCTCTGATCTTCGTGAAGAACGCGCTATGCTCATGCCCGCAGAAAATTCCGCGTATCACGTCCGCGCTGTGGGTGATCATGTCATAGATCTCCCGTGTCGCCGGGTCGTCGTTTCTCTCCGCCGAACCGATGAGGGAGCCGGAATAATAATTGACGCTCTCGGGGTCATATCTCTTTATCGCCTTCACAGAAGCGTCCTCCGGGAATCCGGTGGACAGCGGCTCGTGCTCGAAGATCAGAATCACGAGTCCGTCTTTCCTCGCCCTGTCGATGTCCTCCCTGAGAAGCGGTATCTGGCGGTCAAGATACTTCGACTGACTGTTGTCGAGCGCGACGGCGAGAACCTTCCCGCCGATCACCTCGGAATGATAGTGCATATCGTGCCGCCATATCTTCTCAAGATACGCGAGCCGTTCGGAGAGCGGCGTCCTGTCGGGCTCGCCGGTCTCCATCTCTTTTGTCAGCTCATGCCCGCCGAGGGTCACGAGCGCGTCCGGATCGACGTCCCAGATATACTCACGAAGCATCTCCGCCGCGCCGTGCGATAGATAATCCATAGTGTCGCCGGTGATAATTGTCTTATCGAAATACTTCGATAAATCCATCGCCTTCTCCGCAGATATCGCCGACACGCCTTCCGCGTTCCACTTCCGGCACTTATGCGTCAGGGCGAGCTCGGGGTCACGGAGATCCTCCGCGTCACAGAGATTGAAGTGCATATCCGTGATCTGGAGTATCTCGACCGGCTCCCCGCCGCGCCCGCTGTCACATGTGAAATTTCTGAAATAAACGCCCGTGTCGTCGAAGCGGCGTATGCAGGTATTCTCGTCCGAAGCGCTTCCGGCGACTATCGTGCTCTTTTTTGAGAAATACCTCTCGGTCTCGTTATGTTTTCCCATGATGATATATTATTCGCCGATGAGCTTCCTGAAGCGCCCGTAAGCGTCGTCCCACATATCCTTGTCTCCGTGCGGCTCGTAGCTCTTCACCTCGAAGGAATTGCGGACAACCTCACGCGCCTCGGCGAGATCCTTTATCTCGCCGCAGGATATCGCCTGCACCGCGAGATTTCCGATAGCGGTAGCCTCGACCGGTCCCGCGAGAACCGGTCGCGCGCACGCGTCGGCGCAGAGCTGGGACAGCGGCTCCTCCTTGGTTCCGCCTCCGACGATATTGATGAACGGAATCCTCGTCCCCCTCATATCGTCGATAGCCTCGACCGCCCACCTGTATCTGAGCGCGAGCGAATCGAATATCGCGCGGACAATCTCGCCCTCGTTCTCCGGAATATGCTGTCCGGTTCTCTCGCAATACTCACGCATAGCCTTCGGAAGGTTGCCCGGAACACCGAACGCCGGGTCGTCGGGGTTGATTATGCACTGGCAAGGCTTCGACGCCATAGCGGCATTCGACAGCTCGTCGAACGAGAACACCTTACCCTCGCGCTTCCACTGACGGCGGGACTCCTGCTCAAGCCACAGACCCATGATATTCTTGAGGAACCGTATCGAACCGCCGAAACCGCCCTCATTCGTGAAGTTATACTTAAACGACTTATCAGTGATGATAGGCGACATTGTCTCGGTACCCATAAGCGACCATGTTCCGGACGAAATGAATATGAAATCCTGCCCCCTGACAGCCGGCACCGCGACGACAGCCGAAGCCGTGTCATGCGACGCCACATTTACCACATTCGCGCGGATATCCCCGACCTCCTCCTTGATCGAATCAAGCAAAGGCCCGACAACCGTCCCCGGCTTGACAATCGGAGCAAACAACCTCTCCGGAATCCCGAACGCGTCAATAATCTCCCGCGACCAATCCCCGGTCCTCGCGTCAAGCAGCGCGCCGGTGGAAGCAATCGTATACTCACTCTGCATCTTCCCGGTCAGGAAATAATTCAGAAGATCCGGAATATTCAGCATCTTATCGGCAATCCCGACAAGCTCCGGATTATCCCTCATCTCCGCGCAAAGCTGCCACACCGTATTGAAATCGCAGAACTGTATACCCGTAATCTCATACAGCCTCTTCCTCGGCATAAACCGCTCCGCGTAATCCTGTATCCCGACCGTCCTAGTATCCCGGTAATGCACCGGATTCTTAATCAGCTTCCCGTTCTTATCGAGCAGTCCGTAATCCACACCCCAGGTATCAATACCGATAGTCGAAATATCCTTATCCGCCGAAAGCGCGCACTTATTGATAGCCTGCTTAATCTCAAAGAATATCCTCAGAATATCCCATGAAAACGTCCCGGCGACAGTCACCGGATCACTCGGAAACCGATGATTCTCCTCCAGCGTCAACCTCTCTCCGTCAAACCGCCCGATGATCCCGCGCCCACTCGAAGCCCCAAGATCAATAGCCAGCATCTTCAGATCTGCCATAATTATCCTCCTTTGTTAAGCGGGGAGGGAAAAACCCTTTGAAAAGGTTTTTTCCCTCCCCGCACCCCTCCCTTTTCTCAAACTTCATACAAAAACAAGCTTAAGAAAGGGCGCGGGAAATTAAATCGATTTAATTTTTTGATACGCAAAAGCGTTACTGCGATAGTACGCGAAAATTCCGGCGATCCGGGGATTTTTGAAAAGCTCCCCGGACTCCCGGATTTTATCTTTACTTCGCGATTATCGCCTTTATCGCGTCGACCGCGGCGCCGAACGCCTCCGCGCTCGTCCCATATGTATTCGGCATCTTAGTCTTTTCGTCCGTCTCAAGCCCGGCAAGCCCCGCGAACACACGCAGATGCGGCTCAACCGTCAGGAAGATCTTCCCGCTGCGCTTCTTATCAAGGTCAGCGATAATCTCAGGTATCCGTCCGACACCCTTCCCCGCCGGAGCTATCATCTTCTCAGCGGTAGCGTCCTTGATATGCATATAATAAATACGGTCGCCAAGCAGCCCGTACCCATGCGGGAACGGCTCGCACCCGCACTCAATGAAATTCGCTGGGTCAAAGATCAGCTTCATCTCTCCGCCGAACTCATTGTTTATATCAAGACAGGTCTCCGGAGAATCTCCGTAAATGCCCTTCTCGTTCTCATGGCAGAGCGTAACCCCCGCCTTCTTCGCGATATCAAGCATCACGCTAAGCCTTCTCATGACCTCAGGTCTGCACTCCTCGCGGGTCTTCCCCTCCGGAATGTAGAAACTGAACATACGGATATTCGGAGTGCCGAGTATCTTCGCCGCGCTGATGCACCTCTCAAGCTTCTCGAGATGCGGCTCAAACTCATCGTACACCTTGATCTTGCCAATCGGCGAGCCGATGGACGAAACGCCTATCCCAGCCGCGTCGAGCTTCGCCCTGACCTCATGTAACTGCTCGTCGGTGAGGTCCGCGACGTTAGTTCCGTCGACGCCGCGTATCTCGATGAAACCGACGCCGTTCTTCTTCAGCCCATCGAGCTGCTCGTCGAACTTCGGTGAATATTCGTCAGCGAAAGCGCTGAGCACAAATTCTGCCATTCTATATTTCTCCTGTAGCCTGTTGAATCACTCAAAATACTGACCGTAACGCGCCATGATGTTCTTATAGCTCGTCTCAAGGCTGTCGAACGGATCCGCCGGGCAGATATCCTGCTCGACCATATGATACTTTATACCCGCCTTGACGCAGGCGTCGATGATGCGGTCAAAGTTCATGTTGCCCTCGCCGACCTCAGCCATGACCTGCTGGTCGTTCTTGATCTGCATATCCTTGAGGTGAGTCGTGAAGATCTTCGGCGCGTACTTCTCGATAGCCGCCGCCGGGTCAGCGCCGCCCGCCTGAGCCCAATAGGTGTCGAAGGTGAGCATGAGATCAGGAGACGCGTTCATGATATAATCAAGGAACAGCCTCTTGTCCTCGCAGCGCTCAAACTCGAACTTATGGTTGTGATAAAGGAACTTCTTCCCCGCCTTAGTGATCTTCTCGATAGCCGGCGCGAAATCGTCCGCGAAGCGCTTGAAGCCCTCCGGCCCCCACGGCTTGTAATTGAAGATACCGCCTATGCCGATTCCGTCACATCCGAAAAGCTCGTGCTCCTCGATGACCTTCTCGGTCTCGTGAAGGATACGGTCGCCGCTTGTGTGGGTGAGGATGACCTTAAGCCCGGTGTCCTTCACCGCCTTGGCTATAGCCTGCGCGCCGACGTCGCCGATGCCGGAGACCTGGACGTACTTGTAGCCGATCTTCGCGATCCGCTCCATAGTCCTCGCGAAATCCTCTTCGTTCTTCATATAGTCGCGCACAGTATAGAGCTGAGCGCCGAGTATCATTTTTTCTGACATATAAAGCAACTCCTTTTAGATACACTCCTGAATGGCGCGGATGCCGGACAGCCCGGACTTATGGCACACAGGTATCCGTGTGTCCGCCGCCGCGTCTTTATGCTCACGTAAATATTATAGCAGATACCGGCGGAAAAATAAAGCACTTTTCCGATTTTATATCGTATTTAATCAAATCCGGGCTCATTTGATTGGAATTTTATATTACGTTCATTTTTTATGTAATTAAATTCCATATTTTCGTGTCTTATCCCCCGCCGCAGCGCTTGCAGACGCGCTCTTTTCCGGCGTTCTTCGCGGCGTCAACCGTTCCGGACATTATATACTTCGAGCGGGAAAGAGTCGAGCACTTGTCCGTCGTGTGCCAGACCTTTCCGCTCTCAACCCAGTATACGGTGCCGGTCTTTCTGTCTGACGACGACGACTGAGAGGTCGTCGACGGCGCGGCGGTCGTTTCCGGAGCTTTCGTCGTCTCCTGAACCTTTGTCTCGGGAGCTTTCGTCGTCTCCGGCGCTCTGACCGTTTCCGGCGCGGCGGTCGTTTCGGGCAGCGGTGCAGTCGTGTCGTCCGCCGCCGTGTCAGCCGGAGCTGTCTCTGTCTCAGGAGCACTCTCGTCCGGATGGGTGTCCGGCATGGTAACAGGTTCGCTCTCGTCGGACGATATCACGGCGTCTGTGACGGTTCTGGCGTCGTCCGGCGGCTCTGTGACGGTGACATCCTCCGGCGCGTTTTCCGCCGGCTCGGTGCTCACGGCATCCGGAATCACGATCCCGCTCCAGACGCCGTCGCTGATACGTATCCCATGTGTGTCCGCCCCGCAGGAAACCGAGGAAAACAGCGTGATAAGAAGAACAGCGAGTACGAGTATACGTGCCCTCATGAGCTTTTCAGATATCCGTTTCAACTTCCGCACCCTCTTTACATACGTGGGACGTTTATTTCACTTCAACGATAGTGACTCCGAGGTCTCCCTCGCCGTATTTTCCGAGGCGGTATGAGACGACCCGCGGGTCCTTCTTAAGGTAGTTCCAGAGCGCGTTCTTCAGCGCTCCGGTGCCCTTTCCGTGGATCAGGCGCAAGCTGTGTATGCCCGCGATGTGCGCCTCGTCGAAATACTTGTCGACCATATACCACGCGTCGTCGCCGATCATTCCGCGGAGGTCTATCTCGTCGCGGAAATCCCTCGAGACGGTGACGCGGTACTTGTCCGCCGCCATCTGCTTCTTCTCGGCGTCGGTGAAGGTCACCTTGTTCTCGTCGAGAAGCATGAGGTTCGACACCTTCGTGCGGGTCTTGATGATTCCCGCCTGAACCATGACGTTTCCGTCCTTGTCCGGATCGTCTGTGACGACGCCCTTCTGGTTCACGTTTATGAGAAGCACGTCGTCGCCCTTCTTGAGCGGTCTCGGCAGGACGTAATCCTCCGCGACCTTCTCGTGGACCGGGTTGACCGACGAATCGCTCTCGCGCAGCTTCTTTCTGATGTCGCGCCTCGACTGTTCGAGCGCCTCGCCGAGCTTCGCGCTCTCCTTTTCTTTCTTGACCTTCTCGAGCTGTTCCATGACGTAGTCGCTTGTGACCTTCGCGCTCTTGATGATCGACGAAGCCTCGGCGCGCGCCTTTTCGAGCTCGCGGTCGGCTATCGCGAGGCGGTCGGCTATCTTCTTCTCGTTCTCAGTCTTGTACGCCTCGAACTCTGCGCGCATTTTCTCAGCCTCGGCGCGGTTCTTGTCCATCTCGAGACGGCTCGCCTCAAGGCGTGCGATCACGTCCTCGAACTGCTTGTTCTCGGCACTGACGAGCTCCTTCGCCCGGTTCACGATCTCGTCGGACAGACCGAGCTTTGAGGAAATCGCGAAAGCGTTCGACTTTCCGGGCGTGCCGATTATGAGTCTGTAGGTCGGTCTCAGCGTGTTGACGTCGAACTCGCAGGACGCGTTTATGAACCCGTCCGTCTCGAGCGCGAACGCCTTCAGCTCGGCGTAGTGCGTCGTCGCCGCGCAGAGAGCGCCGACACTGTGCACCTTCTCGAGCACTGATATCGCGAGCGCCGCGCCCTCGACCGGGTCGGTTCCGGCGCCGAGCTCGTCTATCAGGACGAGCGAGCGGTTCGTCATGTTCTCGGTTATCCCGACGATATTCACCATATGTGACGAAAAGGTTGACAGCGACTGTTCGATCGACTGCTCGTCGCCTATATCCGCGAAAATGTCGTCAAAGACGCACATCTCCGACGTCTCGCTCGCCGGGATATGAAGTCCGGACTGAGCCATCAGCGCGAAAAGCCCGATCGTTTTCATCGTGACCGTCTTACCGCCTGTGTTCGGACCGGTGATAACGATTATGCCGTTCTTCCCGCCGAGGGTGACGGTTATCGGGACGACCTTCTCAGCGTCGAGCAGAGGGTGTCTCGCGCGAATGAGGCTGACGCGCCTATCGCCGGTTATCCGCGCCTGCGCGCCGTCCATTCTGAAAGACAGCTCGCTCTTCGCGAAGATGAACGCGAGCTCGGTTATATTGCGGTAATTGAGCGCGAGGGAGGTCTCGATATTTCCGCACGCCGCGGACAGCTCCGCGAGTATGCGCTCGATCTCGGTCTGTTCCTTGACCTCGAGCATACGGAGCTCGTTGTTCGCCTCGACGACCGACATCGGCTCGATGAAGAGCGTCGCGCCGGACGCGGAGGTGTCATGGACAAGTCCTTTCACCTCGTTTCGGTACTCGACCTTGACCGGGACGACATAGCGTCCATTTCTCATCGTAACAATGTTTTCCTGAAGATACTTGTTTGAGCCACCGTTGATGAAGCCCTGAAGATTGTCGCGTATGCGGCTGTTCGCGGCGCGCATCTTGCGTCTTATGTCGCCAAGAGCCGGGCTCGCCTCGTCCGCGATCATGTCCTCGGAGATTATCGCGGTGTAAATGCGGTCCTCGAGCTTCTTGTCCGGAATGAGCCGCTCAAAGATGTCGTCTATGCTTGTTGTCTCGCGTCTGTCGGTACGGCTGTACTCGAGAAGCGAGCGGGAAGTTTTCAGGACGTTCGCGATGTCGAGAAGCTCGCGCTGCGAGAGGGTCGCGCCCTTCTCCGCGCGGTCGGCGGCGTCGCGTATGTCCTTTATCATGCCGAAGGAAGGCATTCCCTTGACCGCCTGCATCGCCTTCGCCTCGGTCGTCTCGCGCTGCATCCTGAGTATGCGGTCGGGGGAATCGGACGGTCTCAGCTGGAGCGCCAGCTCCTTTGCCCCCTCGGTCGGCGCCCTCTCGGCGAGCATCGCGAGTATCTTGTCGTATTCGAGCGTTTTCAGCGCTCTTTCATAGTGTTCCAAAATTCAAAATCCTTTCGTCAGTACGAAATCTGTCTTATATAATCAATTATATCACATTCTCGTCGGCGCCGCAATATAAAATTCCGCCTGAGCCGTTCTTTCCGGCGTTTTCAGTCAAAATCCAGCATATCGAGCTGCTCGAAGCGGTGCTCGACATGGTTCTCGAGATATTTCTCGCAGACACTCAGAAACTCCGGCATCCATGTGTCGGCGAGCGTAAACGAGAATATCTTCGAATCCCCCGCCGCGAGTATGTACCGCAGCGCGTCCGCGACCGGAACGTCGAGCGGTAACAGTATCATCGCCGTGCGCATATCGTCGACCTTTATGTCGTTGTCGTCGTACACCGCGGTATTATGCAGCTTCGCGCAGTCCGCGCACCTGACGCAGCCATTCATCACGTCGAGGAAGACGCGCTCCTCGACAATAGGCTTTCCGCAATCGGCGCAGTAGAACAGATTCGGCGCGAACCCGCAGTATCCGGCGAGCCGCATCTCGAACGCGCCCTTTATTATTCTGGCGTCGCGTTTTTCAAGGTGGGTGAGCGCCCAGAGCGTGTTCAGTGTCAGGCGGTATATCCCGGCGTCCGGCTGCTCCTCCTCGGTGACGAAATCCGCCGCGCTGACGACGTAGGACGCGAGAATGAACGCCGTGTAATCCCCGCTCAGCCCGAAGAAGCTGTCGATGACGGTCGCGTCGTTGTAACGGTATTTCCCGTGCGACTCGTACAGCACGAACTCCGAGAAGCAGAACACCTTCGTCGGGAGCGACGCGGCGCTTCCCGGCTTCATGGCGCCGCGCACGAGGACCGATATCTTACCGTGTTCTTCGGTCAGAAGGGTTATATATCTCGCGCTGTCGCTCACCTTCGTCTCCCTGAGGACGAGTCCCTTCAGTGTTATGAGCATCGTCTTGGCACCTTTCGCATTTCAGGCAAACCTTCTTTAATTCTCTTCCTTGAAGCCGAACGTAGAGAGCAGCGCGGCGCTGTCCCGCCAGTTCTCCTTGACCTTCACCCACAAATCAAGCGCGACCTTCACACCGAAGAACGCCTCCATGTCCTCTCTCGCCCATGTCCCGACCTTCTTGAGCTCGGCGCCGTTCTTGCCTATGATGATTCCCTTGTGCGAGTCCTTCTCGCAGTAGATCTCGGCGCGGATCTTTATGATGTCGGGCTTCTCCTCGAACGACTCTATGACGACGGCGGTTCCGTGCGGGATCTCGTCGTTCAGGGTGCGGAGCAGCTTCTCGCGGATGATCTCGGCGGCGAGCGCTCTCTCAGGCTGGTCGGTTATCATGTCCTCCGGGAAGAACCAGTCGCTCTCGTGAAGCAGCGGGGAGACCTCCTCGGTCACGATGTTCACGCCCTCGCCCTTGATAGCCGCCATCGGAATGACCGCGTGGAAATCGAATATCGACGAGTACGCCATTATGCACTCGGCGACCTTCTGACCGTTGACGGCGTCGGTCTTGTTTATCGCGAGGATGACCGGCGTTCCCTGTTTTTTCAGACGCTCGAGTATGGTTCTCTCAACGTCCGAGACCGGCTTCGCGGCGTCGACCACAAGTATTACCGCGTCTACCTCGCCGATCGTCGAGCTTATTGTCTTCACCATGAAATCGCCGAGCTTGTTCTTCGGCTTCAGCATACCGGGCGTGTCCATGAAGACGAACTGATCCTCGCCCTCGGTGAGGATACCGGTTATGCGGTTTCTGGTCGTCTGCGGCTTCTTCGAGGTTATCGCGACCTTCTCGCCGAGAAGCGCGTTGAGGAGCGTCGATTTTCCGACGTTCGGACGTCCCACTATTGCAATGAATCCTGTTCTTGTCATTTTATTTTTAAGAATACCTTTCTTTGTATGTTCAGCGCGGAATTATCAGAATAACGACCGACGCCGCGACGATGAGCAGCGACACTATCGCGACATCAAGCTTAAGCACCGTCTCCGCGTAATCGCGCATGTATCTTCTCATTAAAAACCCGAGCACCTCCGGATAGAAGCGCTCAATGAGCGCCTGAGCCGCGACAACCGCGAGCGACAGGACGACGAGCACTATCTGTACCGCCAGTGTTTTTCCGTTCCATCCGCTCAGAGTCGCCGCCCCAACGGCAAACAGCACCGAAAGCACCGGCAGGAAAAAACGTCCCGTGAAATATCTGACCCCGTACCTTCCGGGCGGAATACTCTCGCGATCGCACATCTCAGTCTCAGCGTATGTCAGCGTCTCTCCGCAGACACGGCACTCGGTGTCGCCGCAGGTTATCGAGCCGCATTTCGGACAGCGCTTCATCTCGCGATCCCCATCATCCCGAGCACGGCGTCCTGTCTCGCGCGCATATCGCGGTCCGCCTCCTCGCTCGTCAGGTGGTCATAGCCGAGCAGATGCAGCACCGAATGGACGGTCAGAAAAGCGACCTCACGCGTATAGCTGTGTCCGTACTCAGCCGCCTGCGCCCTCGCGCGCTCGAGATTCAGGACAATGTCGCCGAGAAGCACCGCGCCATTCGAGCGGTCGGTATCCGCCGCCTTGTCGTCGTCGCTCATTATCGGGAAAGAGAGCACGTCGGTCGGGGCGTCGATATTCCTCTGCTCGCGGTTTATCTCCTGTATCCCCTCGTTATCGGTAAAGGTTACGGACACCTCCGCGCTCTTCCCGAAATCCTCATAGTCGAGCGCGAAATATATCGCGACCTTCACAAGCGTCCTGAGCTCCGGTGTCACCGGCTCTTTTTCCTGCTCATTCGAAAAATAAATGTAGTGTCTCATTTTCATATCCTCCGTTAATCCTTGTCGTTATATCTGTATCTCTTTGCCTGACCTTTATATTCTTCATGTTTCGCGGCGCGCTCCTTGT
The DNA here is from genome assembly GCA_900546315.1 of uncultured Eubacteriales bacterium. Classification (GTDB taxonomy): domain Bacteria; phylum Bacillota; class Clostridia; order Oscillospirales; family CAG-272; genus Flemingiibacterium. Next base: position 1,108 of record URCP01000022.1, on the reverse strand, counting down.
CGTAGTTATCATACGCGAGGATAATCTTCTGCACAAGCCTGTGCCGCACAACGTCACGCTCGGTGAACCTGTGCACCGCGATATCATCAATCCCCTCAAGTATCTTCACCGCCTCGGCAAGCCCGGAACGCGTCCCTCTCGGAAGGTCCGTCTGCGTCAGATCGCCTGTGACGACCGCCTTCGAATTGAACCCGAGACGCGTCAGGAACATCTTCATCTGCTCCGGCGTGGTATTCTGCGCCTCGTCAAGAATTATGAACGAATCATCGAGAGTCCGCCCGCGCATATAAGCCAGCGGCGCAATCTCAATCGTCCCCCTCTCGACGTTCCTCTGATAAGCCTCAGTCCCGAGCATCTCATAAAGCGCGTCATAAAGCGGCCTCAGATAAGGATCAATCTTACTCTGAAGATCCCCCGGCAAAAACCCGAGCCTCTCCCCCGCCTCAACAGCCGGACGTGTCAGAATTATCCTCTCGACCTTCTTAGACTTAAGCGCCGTGACCGCCATCGCCACCGCCAGAAACGTCTTTCCCGTCCCCGCCGGTCCGATACCCATCACCACAGTATTCTTCTTTATCGACTCAACATACTTCTTCTGCCCGATCGTCTTAGCCTTGATAGGCTTCCCGCGGTTAGTCAGGCATATCGCGTCGTCGTCAAGCTCCCGTAGCTCATCCTGACGCCCGCCCGCCATCATATCAATCACATAATCAACATTCTGAGCCGTCAAAACATCATTGAGCTTCGCCATCCGCCTCAGATACCCAAGCGCGTCCGCCGCCTTATCTACCGACGCCATATCCCCGCCGGAAACACTGACAGCGCTACCGCCGCTCGAATCCCTCGCCGCGATAGTCACCCCGAAAGCCCTCTCAAGCTTCTCGATATTGACGTCTAGCTCCCCGAATATCTTCGCCGTCTGATCGACCGAATCCGTCATTATTATCTTTTCAGGCATTCAACTTCCTCATTTCTGCTATGCGTTTGTTCGCAGGGGGGGGGGGGGGGGGGGGGGGCGGGGGGGGCGGGGGGCGGGGGGGGGGCGGCCCCCCCCCCCCCCCCCGACAAAGAGGAGAACATTGAATAAGATACACGAAAAATTTAATAA
>URCP01000021.1 GCA_900546315.1 uncultured Eubacteriales bacterium | reverse complement strand
GCGCACTCAATCACAGCGCCGCCCGAATCCCCGCGCCCCTTAGCCGACCCGATAATCGTCCTGAACGCCTCAGCCGTCATCCTGTCAATCGTCGGAAACTCCCGCGACCTCATCTCCCGAAGCTCAGAAGCCGTAACCCCCGCGCCGAACCGCGTATCAGTCACGTTAAGTATCTGCCTCAGGTGCGCCGCCGTCTCAATCCCGTATTTACAGGACAAAAACTGCATACAAAGCGCCCCCGCAAACACCACAGGCGCCGTCAGCCGCCCCGAAAAATGCCCGCCGCCGCTCAGCTCCACACGCTTCCCGTACTTCACCATAGCCGGATAATCCGCGTGACTCGGACGAGGCAGCCTCTCCTTCACATTCTTATAATCCGACGACCGCTGACTCGTATTCATAATCATAGCACATATCGGATACCCATTACTGTACCCATCCGACACGCCGCTGACAATCCTAGGCTCATCCGCCTCACTCCGCGCCGTAGACAACTCCCCGCCAGGAGCCCTGCGCGCCATCTGACTCCCGACCATATCCATGTCGATCTTCATACCCGCCGGAAAACCGTCGATGACAACACCGATAGCCTCTCCATGCGACTCTCCGAAAACCGATATCTTTATTTTCTCGCCTGTAATGGACGCCATATTTGCTCCTCACTGCTATACGTTAGCTTGCAGGGGGAGAAGAGACCATTCGGGAAGGGTCTCCCCTCCCCCTGCACCCCCTTCCCACCTCAAGCTTTATACAAACTTAATGGAAGGTTTCTGCGCTAAGATTACACTACTTCAAAATCAATACGTCTCAAGCATATCGAAACTGTCGGCAAGGAACGCCTTCAGCTCGTCCGCCGTCAACTGACGCTGGGACAGAAGCGCCAGCGTATAAATCTGCTTTGCGATCCTCTCGCCCTTCACGTCGTCTGTCTCGGATTCAAGATGCTTTATAAGCGGACTGTTCGCGTTCACCACAAGTGTCGCGTCGGTCGGGAACTTCATGTCTCCCGCGTCATTGCCAGCCATACGATACATCTTCATCATATCGTCCATACGCCGCGACTGCTCGGATATATTCAGCACCGCCGGGATCTTCTCGTTCTTAAGAAGCTCAAACTTCACCTTAAGCTCCTTATCCCCGCTCACCTTCCTGAACAAATCAGCGAGCTTAGCATTCTCCTCCGCAGTACCGTCCGCCTTCAGCGCGCCAGCGACGTCAGCGTCAATACGCACGAACTTCACGCCCGAATTCTCGCTCTCAAGCAGATTTATGAACTGAGTGTCAATCAGCTTATCAAGCACGACAACCTCAATCCCCTCATCCGCGAACATCGAAATATACTGCGCCTGCGCCGTCTTATCCGCCGTGTAGTATACCGTATTCTCGTGCTTCTCCTTCGCCTTCTCGAGGTACTCCGGAAGCGTCACGTACTTTCCGTCGGTCGTCTTATAAAGCACCGTATCCTTCACGCGGTCATAGAACTTATGGTCACGCATACAGCCGTACTCGACGAAAGTCTTCAGGTCGTCCCACAGCTTCTCGTAGGACTCGCGCTCAGTGTTGAACATAGACGTCAGCTTGTCCGCGACCTTCTTCACGATATGCGCCGAAATCTTCGCGACATACCCGCTGTTCTGGAGATAGCTTCTCGAAACGTTCAGCGGGAGCTCGGGGCAGTCAAGCACGCCCTTCAGCATAAGTAAGAACTCCGGAATGACCTCCTTGATATTGTCCGCGACGAACACCTGATTATAGTACAGCTTCACCTGTCCCTCGAGGCTGTCATACTCATGCGCGAGGCGCGGGAAGTAAAGTATGCCGCGGAAATTCAGCGGGTAATCAGCGTTGATATGGATATGGAACAGCGGCTCGCGATAATCGTGGAAGACCTTATGATAGAACTCGTCGTACTCCTCGTCGGTGCACTCGGACGGGTTCTTCAACCAGAGCGGATGAGTGTCGTTTATCGGCTTCGGCTCTGTCTTGTCCTCCGCCTTTTCGTCCTTGTCGTCTTCTTTCTTCTCTTCCTCGGGCTTCACGACGTCGAGGTAGATCTCGACCGGCATGAACGAGCAGTACTTGTCGAGAATCTCACGGATACGGTTCTCCTCGAGGAACTCGTCCTCGTCCTTCATGATGTGCATGACGACGTCGGTGCCGCGCTCAGCACGGTAGTAGTCCTTCGTTATCTCGTAATCGCCCGACTCGGTGCACACCCACTTGACCGCGCTGTCCGACTGCCACGATCTTGTTATCACGTCGACGGTATCGCTGACCATAAAGGCGGAATAGAATCCGAGACCGAAGTGACCGATGATACCGTCCTTCGTCGGGTCGGACTTGCCGTCCTGTCCCTCGTACTTCTGGATGAAGTCGAGCGCGCCGGAGAGCGCTATCTGGCAGATGTACTTTCTGACCTCTTCCTCGGTCATGCCGATGCCGTTATCCGAGACGGTGAGGGTGCGCGCCGCCTTGTCGACCGTTACGGTTATTCTGTACTTCTCGTCCTCGAGCCCCTTGACCTCTCCGAGGGAGGAAAGACGCTTCAGCTTCGTGACAGCGTCGCAGGCGTTCGAGACTATCTCGCGGAGGAAAATCTCCTTCTCCGAGTACAGCCACTTCTTGATTATCGGGAATATATGCTCGATCTCGACGGAAATTCCGCCTTTTTCGGTGTTTTTGGTTTCTTCTGACATAAAAGATTACCTCTTTTGCTTCATAGTAAGCGGGCAATCATACGACGCCCGGCGGCATGGTATACGGATACCAAGTATCAGGATACTATACCAATATATATTTTAACGCTAAAGTCAGGGATTGTCAAGTGATTTTGGGGGAATGTTACAAGTAGTTAATAGTGCGTTATTTTATATAAATATCCACGCAAAAGCAAAGACGAAAACAGCCCCCCGTGAGGAGCTGTCTCGTGTCATATCGGTTATTCTCTTTTTCCCATCAGCGGTTCGTATCTTCGCATAAGTTCCTTCATCCCGTCCGTGTCCATTATCTTGTCACAGACCCCGAAGGAGCGAAGAGCGCCGATCTGCCGCGCCACCATATTTTTCTCGTCGTCCGAGTTCGTCCGCGACTTGTCGAAGAGCTTTCCTCTCACGAGGAACGAAGTATGCCGCGTTTTCTCCGGAAGCGCGTCATAAGCTCTCGCGTGGCTGAACGAAAGCTCGTAATTCCTGAGCGCGCTTGCGGGATCATCCGCCATGACATACCTGTTCGCGATCCAGAGATAAAGATCGCTGAGGTCAGCATTATAGAAGCCATAGTCGCCGTCATCGAAGATCAGACGTATGAGCGACACCGCCTTCTCAAGATACTTTATCTGCTCACGCGGAGCGGTATCCGGCGTATTCAGCGCACAGTCCCGTATCTTGACGAGAAGGAGCGACGTCAGATCGAAGATATTCTCATGTATCTGCCCGAGCCATTCCGCACTGCCAGGCTCAAAGCTGTGCTGAAGCTCCTCGCCCTCGGTCATAAAGTAATCCGGAAAGCACCGCGCGGTCTCGAGTGCCTTCTCCTTCTCGCCGTCGGCAAGATACAGCCCGCCGAGTATCGAAAGCGCGGCATAGCGCGTCTTTTCGACCGGGCAATCATCGAGCACCCGGTCACACAGACGGTAAAGTTCCTCCTTGTGGACGTCATTCCCGCATTTGTCGGTGCAGCGCGGATCGTAGTTCAGCTGCCACATATACGCCTCGACTATGCGCCAGTCGTTCGGGAACTCCTCATAGGCGCGCGCTATCAAATCGAAACGCTCCTCCGATCTTCCGAGCGCGGCGAGACGGCCGCTTTCCTCGAGATAATCCCGTATCCTTTCGTCGTTCTTTGCGGCGTCGAGCCCGAGCACCTCGTCGGTCGATACGCCGAAATAGGACGCGAGCGGGATCACCATGCCGATGTCGGGAAGCGTCTCGTTCCGCTCCCATTTCGAGACCGCCGCCGCGGAAATATGCAGCTGATCCGCGAGAGCCTCCTGTGTTATGCCCTTCTGCCTGCGAAGGCGCTTGATATTGCCGCCGATACATAGTTCCATAGTTGTTACCTCTCTTATAATTCGGATCACCGGTGATCTCTGATAATATTATACAGCAAAACTCAGCTTTCCGCAAGCGCCGCGCAGGTCAGCGGACTTAACCGACGGTTGAAAGTCAGCGTCACATCCTCAACCGCAGACAAACACTGCCGGAGGACAGCAGTAATCAACGCCCTTCATATGCAGTCCCCTCTCATAAGCCTCGCGGACCACAAGCATCACGATATGCCGCGTAGCCGGGTAATAGCGATATACCTCCGATATCCCCGCAAGCCTCTTCGGAACCGGAATCTTCTGCCCGCGGAGAAACTCATGATACTCTTTCCCGAGCTCTACTTTCAGTCTCTCTCCGCAGTCGGATATCTTACCGCGAAGCCTTTCGTATTCCTCCGGGGACAGCGACGGTATCCCGAGGCTCAGCTCGTTTCTGTCCCGGACGAGCAGACCGGTGTTGCAGGTAAGCTCCGGTATCCTCTCGATTATCGCGTCCGGAACCTCCTTCCCGAGCGGCAGCTTTCTGTCGATACAGCGCAGAAACTTTAACATCCCGCCGTCAAAATACAGCTTCTCGCCGACAGCGTTAAACCTGTGCGGATTGTCCCAGAGCGACGTGTCGAACTCACATAGCATCATCTTCCCGTTCTCATCGGTCTCACAGCTTATCCGGTGTCCGCCGTATATCAGATACTCGTTCTCACGCTTCTCCAGCCCGCTCGTCACATACCCGGCGGGCAGGTAATTCCCGCAGATATTCCATGCTCCGCCGTCGCGCCTTTCCGGTCTTTCCGGCTTTGAGACCATCTGGAAATTTTGCAGCACCGTCATCACAAAATACCGCTCGAGTGAGTTTTTCCGGCGCTCGTCGAACCGGCCCTCAAGCTCTTTCATTCCCGCGGCGCCGTCAGAGATCACCGACCAGAAACGCTCGAACCGCTCTGTTATAAAACTCCGCTCCGACGCGAATCTTCCCTCGAAATCCTCCGGGCGGTAGATGATGAAGCCGGTCGCGACCCTGCCGTTTGACATGGTCATAAGCTCCGCGTCGACAAGCCTTTTCACTATCGGCTCGATGTAGACGGTCGGAATGCCGATCATGTCCGCGAGCTCCGGAACGGTCAGAGGTCTCTCGTAGGCGAGCGCCAGAAGGTTCTGGACGATAAGGTCGCCTTGTATCAGCGCGTTCGGTTCTGTTATCCCACATCTGCCGTCGTACCATGTGTCGAGCCTTCCGGCGAGGCTGTGTCTTGTTTCGTTCATCGTGTCAAATCCTTTCCGTATCTTTTCACGACCCGCGAAGAGACGGCTCTTTACCGTGCCGGTCGGGATGTTCAGCCGCGACGCTATGTCCTCGACGCTGCTATTGTTGTAGTAGTAATCGATGATGACCTCGCGCGTCTGCTCTGTGAGATAGTTTATCTCGCGGCGGATATGCTCCGCGGCTTCGCTTTCCGGCTCGTCCTCCGGCTCTGTGGTATCATCGAGACTGAATGTCTCGTCGAGGCTGACTGTCACCGGCAGGCGGTATTTCCGTCTCAGGGAATCGTTCAGTTTGTGAAAGAAGGTATTCGAGAGCCATGTCTTCGGATGCTCTATCACCCCGCCGCGCGAGAGAAACGCATACGCCGCGAGAAACGTCTCGGACACAATGTCGTCAGCGTCATCGGAACGCGACATCGCGAGCCGCCTTATGTAGTCGTAGTATTTCAGGATATCGTTCATGTTTATACCTCCTTTTCACACGTATAGTCGCCGGGGATGGGATTCGGTTCACACGAGGAAGAAAAAAACAACTCCCCACTGAAACCAGCGGGAAGCTGTATAAACGGTTGTCCGGCAGGCGCAGCAGTCTCCTGCGTCTCTCAGAGGTTTCCCCCTTGTCGTACCATCGGCGTGTGGTCGCTACGAAATTCACCACCTCGGATAACCGTGTTCATCTGTTTTTATCCGCGAATTCTCCCGCTCACTTCTTAATCGGCAGCCACTCCAGAATCGCCTGTATCCACTTGTCCCAGCAAGCCCAGTTGTGGTTTCCTTCGCTCTCCTGATAGGTGAGGTCGAAGCCGAGGTTCAGCAGATGGTCGCGCATTCTTCTGTTGTCGCCGATGAGGAAGTCCTCCGTTCCGCACCATTGCCAGAGCTTCGGTAAGGGTCTTCCGCTCTTTATGAGCCTCTCAGCCACGGCGAAAAGGTCGTTGTCACTGCCGACAAACTCGGTGTCATGGTCGCCCGCGATAAGCTCCGCGAATCCCGGCTTCGTCCTGTCATAGAACGTCCCGAAATCAAGCGCGCCGGACAGCGACGCCGCGCACGAGAACGTCTCCGGACACCTCAGTCCTAACTTGAACGCGCCGTATCCGCCCATAGACAGTCCCGCGACAAACGTGTCCTCACGTTTCGGCGACATCTTCGGGAAGAAATCGCGGCAGACCGCCGGAAGCTCGTCCGCCATGAACGTGAAATAGTTCTGCCCGTGCTTCATATCAGTGTACCACGAGAGATCGCCGTCCGGCATCACGACAGCTATCCCCTTCTCGGACGCGTAACGCTCAATCGACGTTCTGCGCTCCCATATCGTGTGGTCGTCGCTCATACCGTGCAGAAGATACAGCGTCGGGTAGGTCTCGACCTTGTCCCCGATAGAATCAAGACCGATCTGCCCGCGCGAACGCTGCGGAAGGATGACGTTCATCTGAACCTGTTTCCCGAGCACCTCGGAAAAGAAATATACGTTAAGAAATGCCATTATAGCACCTGCTTTCCTTTTTTTTCTTATATTATAGCACATTCCGTCCGCTTTGTCAATAATCTGACGACGGATCGGTGCAGGTTCATCGGAAATCATGATCCCGTCTTTCTGTTGACCGCGCGGGGAAAGGATCAGAGCGCGTATCCACTGATCCGGTCTTCTACCAGACGGTATTCTATACCATTGACGATCAGTTCCGGATTTCCGGCGATCTGTCGCTTGAAGTCATCGGTATACCATCCGGTCTGCTCTATGCTGTCGACCGACTCGTACCATCGCATGAAGACAAGTCTTCCGTTCTCATCGACATAGTTCTCAGCAATATTGCTGTTGTTCTGAACGCGGATATACTTTATGGTCTCAAAGGTCCTTTTCCCAATCGTGACGTCAAACACTCCCATCGTGTACCGCACATTATATTCGTCGATATATATCCTGCCGTCAACGATCCTCGGCGGATTTTCCCTGATAAGCAGCGGTCTGCCGTGAACACGGTCATTTCCGTTGACGATCACATCATAATCCTCCTCCAGGAAAGTATATATTGAAGTCGGAATATCATCGTCTTCGTCTCCGTCACAATCGATCGTCGCAAGATCACGGATATATTCGTCGGTAAGCTGTGAGAACCATATCTTCTCATTTTTGTAGAGCTTTCCCGCTCTGATATTGTAGGTGTCCCGACAGATCTTGACACCGGCAGCCTGGTGTATCACAGCCGCCTTCGGTACATAGCAGGTCGACACCAGCGCCAGCTTATTCAGGCGATATGTTCCTTCCGAATTCCTGTTTCCGACGATCGGAACGATAAAGGCTTCGTCGGCACACCTGACCTCAAAAAACGGGCGGGAGCTTTCCTTCAGGACAAGCTCGGGCATGATCTCCGGAAAACCGCAGGTTTGATCCTTCTTTGACATCGTTATTCTTCCTTTCTCAAACATCATGATCTGTTCGGGAGTGCACACGGAACGGAACTGCGACCGCGCGTTATGCAAGCGACTTTTAACGGTACCGACAGGAATGTCAAGGCGTTCCGCGATCTCGCTGTACTTATAGCCCTTCATCGTCAGAAGCAGCAATTCCGCGGATCCCTTTGGCAGCAGGCTCAGAATGCCATCGACCGTATCGTCTGCCTGTTCGCTGCCGCCGGTCACTGCCATATCCGGAATATCCTCCAAAGACATCTGTTCATTGCCGTATTTTTTGCGGAACCACAGATTGCACTGATTTCTCGCTATAGATAGTATCCATGTTCTGAACATCTCCTTGTTCCGGAGCTTTTCAAATCCGATATATGCCGCACAGTATGTTTCCTGAATGACATCATCCGCGTCAAAGCTGTCCGGCAATCTGAAGTTTATATATCGCTCGACCACGACACGATGCCTTTGCAGCAGCGTTTCAAAGGATACTTCCCGTTCCATTTCCATGCGTCCTCCTTTCGGTGTATTAAAACCGGTTTCATATAATAAGTTGCTTTTTGCGGCGAAAAGGTTCAGTGCAGATGAAACTTTTTCGGAATTATTATATCACTTAACATGGATGGCGATCCACTCCCGTATATTGAAGCTGCCGCGGGCACTGAGCACTGCCGCGAAACGGTTCACGGTACAAAAAAGACATGATGACACAATGCTTCTTTATTGTGTTTTTTACTTGACAAATCATAGAAGTTAGTGTATACTAATATTATTAGTCGAGACTAACAAAGAAAGGTATACTGATGACACTTCGTGAAATGAACGTAAACAGAACCTGCCTCGCCTCCGGTATCAATCTCCGGCACGACACGGCACGCCGCCTCGGGATGCTCGGGCTCACAATGGGCACTCCTCTCACTCTCTTAAACAAGAAGCGCTCCGGCGCCGTGATTGTAAAGCTCCGCGGCACACGCTTCGCCTTCGGCAAGGAGATCGCCGACGGAATCGACGTCACACCAACAAAACCGGAAGGAGAGACAAACAATGCCTGACACCATCCTCGAATCCGGAAACCCCACTCACATCTCCGCCGCCTTCATAGGCAACCCCAACTGCGGCAAGACCACCCTCTTCAACGCCTACACCGGCGCGAACCTCAAAGTCGCCAACTGGCCCGGCGTCACAGTCGAGAAGAAGGAAGGACACTACAGATTCCAGAACTGCGACTTCACCCTGACCGATCTGCCCGGAACCTACTCGCTCACGTCCTACACGATGGAGGAGCGCGTCTCGAGGCAGTGCATACTCTCGCCCGATGTAGACGTGATAATAGACGTGGCGGACGCCTCCGCGCTTGAGCGAAACCTCTACCTCACATTGCAGCTCATCGAGCTCGGAAAGCCCGTCGTCATGGCTCTCAACATGATGGACATAATAGAGGAGCGCGGCATGGAGATCGACATTCACCGTATGCAGGAAATGCTCGGAATCCCGGTAATCCCGGTCAGCGCCAGAAAGAAAACCGGTCTTGACACCCTCATGCACGCCGCCCTCCATCACGCCGACCCGAAGGCAAGCCATCCCCTCGAGCACCACCACAAAGTCGGTGAGAACGCAGATTTACACAAAGAACACGCCCTCGTCTACCCGGACAAAACCGAAAAGACTATAGCGGAGCTCGAAGGAATCCTGACCTCAGAGTATCCGGATATCAGAAACGTCCGCTGGCACGCGATAAAGTACCTCGAGAACGACGGCGACATCATAAAGCAGTACCCTATCGACAATCCGGAGCGCTTCGTGTCGGACGAGACCGAAAGCCGGATGATAAACGAAAAGTACGACTTCATAGAGGAGGTCGTCGGGGAAGTCCTGATGCGCCGGGACGAGACAAGCGCGTTCACCGACAAGGTCGACCGGGTGCTCACTCACAGGATCTTCGGGATGCCGATATTCCTCGCCATAATGGCGCTTGTCTTCACTCTGACCTTCACTGTCGGGGATTTTCTCAAAGGTTACTTCGAGATGGGGCTCGGGGCTCTGTCCGGCGTCGTCAGCCGCGGGCTTGACATGATGGGCGTCGGGAGCTTCATTCACAGCCTCATTGTCGACGGAATCATCGCCGGCGTCGGCGGGATTCTCACGTTTCTGCCGAACATCGTCATACTCTTCTTCGCGCTCGCCATTCTCGAGGACAGCGGGTATATGTCGCGCGTCGCCTACGTCATGGACGGGCTGATGGGGAAGATCGGGCTCTCCGGACGGGCGTTCATTCCGATGCTTCTCGGCTTCGGGTGTACCGTTCCCGCGGTCATGGCGTCAAGGGCGCTCGAGGACAGGCGCGACAGGCTGAAGACAATGTTTGTGACGCCGTTCATGTCCTGCTCGGCGAGACTGCCGGTTTATCTGCTGATTTCGGGTATGTTCTTCGGGAAGTTCGCGGCTCCGGCGGCGTTCTCCATGTATCTCATCGGGCTTGTCACGGCGATTCTCGTCGCGCTCATCGTCTCAAAGCTCACGAAAAAGTACGACACCCACACGCTCCTCATCGAGCTTCCCGAGTACAAGACGCCGAACCCGCACACGATATTCATCTACGTCTGGGAAAAGGTCAAGGACTACCTGACAAAGGCGGGAACGACGATATTCCTGGCGTCGATAGTTCTCTGGTTCCTGCTGAATCTCGGACCGCACGGGCTTGCTTCGGGGGATATGTCTGACAGCTTCGCGGCTATCGCGGCGAGGTTCCTCGTGCCGGTCATGAAACCGACCGGGCTTGGGTACTGGCAGATAATCGTCGCTCTGATATCCGGCGTCGCCGCGAAGGAGGTCGTCGTGTCGAGCATGTCGGTGCTGTTCGGCGTCGCGAACGCCGCGTCGGCTGAGGGAATGGCGGCTCTCTCGGGCGTGCTCGGAGGAATGGGCTTCACCCGGGCGAACGCTTACGCGATGATGATCTTCGTCCTGCTGTACGTCCCCTGCGTCGCTACAATCGGAGCAATCAGGAGAGAGAGCGGAAGCTGGAAGTTCACTCTCGGAACCGTGTGTATGCAGCTCGGTACGGCGTGGGTTGTGTCCGCCGTCGTTTATAATCTGCTGAGGCTCATATGAGAGCGAGGGCTGCCGCGATTGCGGCGGCTCTCTTGTTTTCTGGCATATTGGCATGACAGACGGGGGCAAATACCACCCCCCTCTATTATTTCTATTATTCAGTTTTTGTTCACAATGCAAGTCAAAAAAGATATCGCCGGGCGTGACATTCTGGATTCTATGCACGAAAATGCAAGTATGCACGAGATTTGGGTCATGGCGTCCCCCCTTGTATATTTCAGAATTTGTTCATAATCACGTATCGCCGTTCGGAGAGCGCGGCAATCGCTCTGTTCTCCGACTTGAAAACAAATTGTATCTTTTTCGTGCGCTGTATTGCGTTTCACGTGCAAACGGAGTATAATGATAGCAGAAGAAAGGAGATGGTTTTATGGCAGGAACCACGACAAACATCAGCATCCGGATGGACAGCGACCTGAAGGCGCAGGCGGACGCCTTGTTCTCGGAGCTCGGCATGAACCTCACAACGGCTTTCAATATTTTCGTGCGTCAGTCGCTTCGTGAGGGCGGGATTCCGTTTGAAATCTCGCTCAATCAGCCGGACAAGGAGACGATCGCCGCCATGCTCGAAGCGGAAAGGATTGCGAAAGACCCGTCTGTAAAGGGCTATAACGACCTCGACGAGCTCTTCGCCGATCTGAAGAAATGAGAAAGACAAAGCTGACAGTCAAGCCGACCGCGGCGTTCAAGAAGGATTACAAGCTGGCAATCAAGCGCGGACTGAAAATCGAGCTTCTTGAAGCCGTGATCGGAATGCTCGCGATGGGAAACACGCTGCCGCCCGAAAACAGAGATCATGAACTGACCGGAAACTGGCGCGGACACAGGGAATGTCACATTCAATCCGACTGGCTTCTGATCTACCGCGTCGAGAACGATGTTCTGGTGCTGACGCTTTCGAGAACCGGAACGCACAGCGATCTGTTCGGAAAATGAGCGTTTACTTGGAGCAATATTATGAACGCATTCTGAATAATACAGGGGGGGTGGTATTCACCCCCAATTGTCATGCCATGGTGACAGAGCCGGAACTCTCTCTGAGCCGAAAGCACGCGTCAATGCGTCAGGAAAGATAAATATGAACAAAATCTTAAATATACAAGGGGGACACCCTGACCAAAATTTCGTGCATTTTCCCATTTTCGTGCATCGGACGCGAAAAGGGACCGCCGCAAAACGGCAGTCCCTCTCTTATTCTTATGTTCTCTCAGAAGAGATAAGTGCCCTTCTTCACCTGATAAGTCTTTCCGTCAATCACGATCTCAGCCCCGACCGGAACTGTTATCTCATACCTGAACATATCAGCCGTCTCGTCATACGCCCAGCTGCTCACGATCCTTCCATGCTCAGTGTCATACTCCGCTCTCAGATGCCCGAGTCTGCGGTCAGGCTCCGGCGCTATCCTCACCTTCGCAAATCCCGGCTCGAGCGGCGTTATTCCGGCGGCAGTCTCGAAGACCCATCCGGCGACCGCCCCGTACGCGTAATGGTTGAACGAGTTCATATCGCGGCTCCAGAAGCTTCCGTCCTCCTTCAGACCGTCCCAGTGCTCCCAGACGGTCGTCGCGCCGTGCTCAACCGCGTACAGCCACGACGGGAACTTATTCTGGCAGAGAAGATCATACGCCGCGTCGATGTAGCCGTTCTCGGACAGCGCGTAAAGCAGATACGGCGTGCCGACAAAGCCGGTTTTCAGTCTGTTTCCGTTGTCCCTCACCATCTCCGCGAGCTTGTCCGCAAGCGCCTTCCTGTCCTCCGCGAGCCCGAAATAGAGAGCCAGCACGCAGGAAGTCTGGGTCGGGTAATCAGTGAAGTAACGGTTGAACGCCGCCTTTGTCCGCTTCATCTGCTCCTCAAACCCGCTCACGTCCTCGCCGAGCTCATGACCCGCGAGAACCACGAGAGATGTCGAATAATACAGGTATGCCGAAGCGATCAGATCCCTGTCGGTCGCGCCCACATAAGACCCCTCGTTCGCGTCGAGACCGAGCCAGTCGCCGTAATGGTCATGCCCGTTCCCGCTTCCGCAGTAGCCCGTCCAGAGGTCCGGAACAGTCGTGTGCGAGGTCATGTAGCCGATCCACCTCTTCATCATGTCGAAGTGCGAGCGCAGAAGCTCACGGTCGCCGTAGTGACGGTAAATGTGCCAAGGGCAGATGACAGCCGCGTCAGCCCAAGCCGTGCTCGACTTGCCGTCGAAATCATAGTCGGTGTTCCACTCGGCAGGAATCACGCACTGTATGCCGCCGAACTTGTTCTGGTTCAGCTTCATGTCGGAGAGCCACTTCGTGAAGAAACGCTTGACGTCGAACTGATAAGCCGCGGTATTGACAAACACCTGAGCGTCGCCCGTCCAGCCGAGCCTCTCGTCTCTCTGCGGGCAGTCGGTCGGAACGTCGAGGAAGTTGCCCTTCTGTCCCCAGATAATGTTCTCAAACAGCCGGTTCAGCTTGTCGTCCCCGCAGGAGAGATAACCGGTGCGCTTTATGTCGGAGCAGATAACGATGCCCTTGAAGTCGTCAAGAGACGCCTCGACGCCCTCGACGCGCAGATATCTGAGACCGTAGAAAGTCAGCTTCGGACGCCATGTCTCGTCGTTTCCGCCGCAGATATAGACCATCTCGCTCTTCGCGGAGCGGTAGTTCTCGGTGTAGAAGTTCCCGTCCTTATCGAACATCTCGGCGCAGGTGAGGCGGATTCTCGTGCCCTTCGGAGCGGTCGTGTGAAGCTCGATTACACCGGTGAACTCCTGACCGCAGTCAAGCACATTGTCGCCCGCCGGAGTGGTTATGATCCACTTCGGGAAAATCTCCTCCTGATAGGTTATCTTCTCGCCCTGCTGAGGCACGAGCCTGTCGTGCGGGAAATCGGCGATGACAACCGGCTTCTCGACGCCCTCGAAGTTCGCGTCATAGTGCTCGCCGTCGTAGATGTCGGCGAATCTCGTCTTGCTCTCCCTGACAGTCCAGCTCTCGTCGGTCGGGATTATCTCGACCTTTCCGTCCTCGTACTCGATAGTGAGGAGAGCTATCAGCCTCAGAACATGGTCGGCTTCCGCGGGTATTCTCGATATATTTCCGCAGTACCAGCCGCTCGCGACCTCGACCGTCAGAGTGTTCGTGCGCTCCATAAGATCTGTCACGTCGTAGCTCTGAACCTGTATTCGCTTCGCGTAAACAGTCCATCCCGGCGCGAGAACGAAATCTCCGACCGGCTTTCCGTTAAGCTCGGCATAGTAAACTCCGCAGGCGCTCATCTCGAGCGTCGCTTTTCTTATCTTCTTCGCGGTCTCAAATCTCCCGATAAACTCGGGGCATCCATCAATCTTTCCGGCACTCAGCCATTTCGCGGATTCAAGCATATCTGTGTTTCCTTTCTGTACTATAAAAAGAGCGCGGGTCTCCGGAAAGCCGTCATCAGGTTTCCCTTCATTACCTGCGCACTCTTATTTCACTTACTGAAGATTAGCGGTGATCTTGTCCATCCACTCGGTGACGTTCTTCTTCTCGTCGTCCTTGACTCCGCCGAGGAACGGAAGTCCGCCCTTGATGTAGAGGACGTCCTCAATCGCGTTGGCGCCCGCGCTCTTCACGGCGTCGATCAGCACCTTCGCTCCGTCAGCCGAACCGTCGACCAGAAACGCGACGTTAGCGGCTCTCTGCTTCGTCAGCTCCTTGCAGAACAGAACGAGAGCGTTGTCCGGGTCCTTCGACACCGAGACGATCATGACGACAAGTCTCTCCTTATCGCAGGAATACGCCGGAGGGATCTTATCCATGCAGTTGACCTTCTCGGTCGCGTAGTTATCGGTGATGATACCCGCGATATTCTTGAGCTTTGCCTTGTTCGTGTAATAAAGAACACGCATCTTCATAATGAGTTATCTCCATTCAGTATTATTATTCCCTCACGGCTTTTCACCGATAGGCGAACTTTTCCGATATCAATTATACCACAAACCGGGCGATTTTTGAAGCACATACCGCAAATTTCCGAAACTTTGTAGGCTTTCACAGTTTGAGAGATTATTTTTGTGTGATATAACAAGATCATAGTCCGATATAGACAACGGAGCGCGGAGGAATCGTGACATAGTTATCGCTTATCACAACGCGGGCAGTATTTTCTACGCATGCAGACAACAATACTTCACCCCCGCGCCCGGTCTCGATATCCCAAGGTCTGTCCGACATATTGGCGGCAACGGCTGTCACGTCGCTGTTATATCGTCTGACTATCAGTATCTGTGACATATCGCCGGTTTCGGGGAGTGAGATATCGCCATGCAGAAGCGCCGGATTTCCGTTTCTCACCCGCCCCGCCTCGCGGTAGAAGTCGGTGAGCGGCGTCTCGCTCCTCACGAAAGGCATACGGTTGAACGGGTCGCGTCCGCCCTCCATACCCCTCTCGTCGCCGTAGTAGACGCACGGCATACCGGGAAGCGCGCAGAGTATCGCCCAGGCGAGCCGCAGTCTGTTCTCCGCGAGTTCTCTCTTGTCGTCAGGCAGTCTGTAAACCGCAAGCTCGGCGTTTGTCATCCGCTCAGCACCGACGCCCGCGAGAACAGTCAGAATCCGCTCAGTGTCATGCGTTCCGAGGAAGTTCATCAGCACGTGCCCGACCATCTCCGGATAGTGCGGGTAAATTGTCGTCAGAACCTCGTACAGCCGCGTTTTGTCGCCGCTCATGACATAGTCTGTGACGCCGTCCTTAAGTGGATAGTTCATCACGGAATCAAGCTGTCCGCCGCGGAAATACTTACGCCTTTCCGAGTACGCGACCTTGTTCGACGCGTCCTCCCAGACCTCGCCGATTATTATCGCTTCCGGGTCGGCGCGTTTCGCGCTCTTCCTGATCTCCGAGAGGAGCTTGTCCGACAGCTCGTCCGCAACGTCGAGACGCCATCCTCCCGCGCCGTGATTCAGCCAGTTTCCGACAACGCCGTCAGTATCGTCCTTTCCGCATATGAAGCCGACAAAGCTCTCGTCCGCGGTTCTTGTCTGCGGCAGAATCTTCACGCCCCACCAGCACCTGTAGTCGTCCGGCCAGCGCCTGAAATCGTACCATTCGCTGTAGTCTGAGCTTTCCGACTGATAAGCGCCCTTTCCGGGGTAGTTCCCGAACCTGTTGAAATACACGCTGTCAGCGCCCGTGTGCCCGAACACGCCGTCGAGTATCACGAGCATATCTTTTTCCTTCGCTTTGGCGCACAGCTCCTCAAAAGCGTCAGTGTCGCCGAGGAGCGGGTCAATCTTCATGTAATCGCCGGTGTCATAGCGATGGTTCGACGCCGCCTCAAATATCGGGTTCAGGTAGATTGTCCGCACGCCGAGGGATTTTATATAGTCGAAATTGTCGATGATGCCCTGAATGCTTCCGCCGAAGAACTCGTTGTTGTCGAGCTCGTCTCCGGGCTTCCCGGCGTATTCGGGGACGCCGGTCTCCCAGTCGGGGTTTATGATACGCTTCTGTCCGCCGATGAAGGTCAGCTCCTCACGCGAAGTATATCTCTTCCCGCCTGTCGCGAACCTGTCAGGGAATATCTGGTACATCATGCCGCCCGCGAAACGCTCCGGTACGGTGTAATCCTTCGGGTAAACCAGAAGCTGCCGGCTGTCCGGCGAGCCGTCCGTGACACTCCCGTCCTGATTTGTCCTGACCTTTCCGAGCGGCGTCGTCAGCTCAAAGTCATAGTAGAACAGTCCGCTCCCGTCAAGGCATATCTCACCGGTATCGACCGGGCACGAGTAAATATCCGCGGAATCCCCGAAACCCGACAGTGTCAGCGGAAGCTCCCGCCTTGACATATCGTCGTCCCGGTAAAGCCGCATGACGACCGAATCAACCGAGAACGCCCGCGGCACACAAACCGTGAAATCGAGCACAGTCCCGAACGGATAAGCGTCCCGCCCCATGAACCCGACAGAACCCCCGTCCCGCCGGGCGAGAGAAAGCGAAACCCTCGCCCCGCACCGGATAAGAGCGTCAATGTCCGAAAACGCGTTCATCTCACTTTATCGGTCTTATATGCCAGATATTGTCGGCGTACTCGCGTATCGAGCGGTCGGCGGAGAAGTAGCCCGCCTTAGCCGTGTTTATGAGCGACATACGTTCCCACTTCTTCTTGTCCGAGTAGTCGCGGAGCATCGCGTCATGAACGCTCGTGTAGGAATCGAAGTCAGCGAGGCACATATACGGGTCAGCCACGCCGTGAGCGTACTGCGGGTTCACGAGATACTGCTTCATGTCGCCGAACGATCTTCCGTTGAAGCCCGCGTCGAGAGCGTCGACCGCCGTCCTCAGCTTCTCGCTCTTGAGATAGTACGAGGTCGCGTAATAGCCGCGCTTCCAGAGGTCGTCGACCTCCTCTGTCGTGAGACCGAAGATATAGATGTTGTCCGCGCCGAGGTGCTCGTACATCTCGACGTTCGCGCCGTCCATCGTTCCGATTGTTACGGCTCCGTTCGCCATCAGCTTCATACAGCCGGTTCCGCTCGCTTCCTTGCCCGCGAGAGATATCTGCTCGCTTATGTCCGCCGCCGGGATAAGGACCTCGGCGAGGCTGACGTTGTAGTCCTCCATGAATATGACGCGCAGCTTCTCGCGTATCTTCGGGTTCTTCTCGATGTCCGCGCTGATATAGCAGATGAGCTTTATGATGTTCTTCGCCATATAGTAACCCGGAGCCGCCTTAGCGCCGAATATGAAGGTCTGCGGGGTGATATCGAGGTCGGGGTTCTCCTTTAACTGAACGTACAGGCTTATGATCCTGAGCGCATTGAGAAGCTGTCTCTTGTACTCGTGCATACGCTTTATCTGCACGTCGAATACGGAATCAGGGTCGAGCTTTATGCCGGTCTTCTCCTCGGTATAGATCGCGAAGTTGACCTTGTTCGCGCGCTTTATCTTCTCGATGCGCTGGAGCACCGACGCGTCGTCGGCGAATCTCGCGAAGCTCTCGAGCCGCTCCGGCTGCTTGTGCCACGCGTCGCCTATGCACTCGTCGATGAGCGCGGTCAGCTGAGGATTCGAGTAGCAGAGCCAGCGGCGGTGAGCGATGCCGTTCGTGACGTTCGTGAACTTTCCGGGCGTGTGCTTGTAGAAGTCGTGGAATATCGTCTTTTTCAGGATCTCGGAATGCAGCTTCGAGACGCCGTTCACCGTGTGCGAGCCGACGACCGACAGGTTCGCCATGCGTATCTGGTCATAAGCGACGACCGCCATCCTCGATATCCTGTCCCAGTCGCCCGGGTAAGCCGTCCACAGCTCGGCGCAGAAGCGGCGGTTGATCTCGCAGATGATCTGATAGATGCGCGGCAGCTTCAGCCTGAACAGGTCCTCGTTCCATGTCTCAAGCGCCTCCGGCATGACAGTGTGGTTCGTGTAGGACACAGTCGAGGTGACGAGGTTCCACGCGTCGTCCCAGCCGTAGGAGTAGTTGTCGATGAGTATGCGCATGAGCTCCGGAATGACCATCGCCGGGTGAGTGTCGTTTATGTGTATCGCGACCTTCTCGGCAAAGTTCGACAGAGAGCCGTAAGAGGCGAGGTGATCCGCGATTATAGACTGAAGCGACGCCGACACGAGGAAATACTGCTGTGAAAGCCTCAGATACTTGCCCTCGGTGTAGTTGTCCGACGGATATAGAACTTTCGAGATAATCTCGGCGTTCGTGTCCTCCTCCATCGCCTTGACGTACTGTCCCTGAGAGAAGAGGTTCATGTTGAAGTTCATAGGGTCGCACGCCTTCCAGAGACGGAGAATATTGACCGCCTTCGAGTCCGCGCCGGAGATCATCATGTCGTACGGGACCGCCTGAACGACGTCGGGATTGTCCACCGTCACGTCGCAGTGACCGTTCTCCCACTTCTCGTTGAGCTTTCCGCCGAAGGTGACCGAAAAGGTCTTGTCGGTGCGCGGCACGAGCCACACGTCGCCCTCGGGCATCCATATGTCCGGAAGCTCGATCTGGTCGCCGTCTACTATTCTCTGCTTGAAGAGACCGTACTCATACAGTATCGAGAACCCGGTCGCCGGATAATCAAGAGTTGTGAGAGCGTCCATGAAGCACGCCGCGAGACGTCCGAGACCGCCGTTTCCGAGACCCGGATCCGGCTCGAGCGGGTATATCTCGTCGAGCGAGAAGCCCATGTCCGCGAGCGCCTGCCCGTAAGCGCCGGCGACGCCGAGGTTGTTCAGGTTGTTCTTCAGTGAGCGCCCGACGAGGAACTCCATGCAGAGATAGTATATCTTCTTTCCCCTCTGCTTCTTCGTGTCGAGCTTGAAGTCCGACCTCTTCTGGGTCAGGATGTCCTTGACGGTCAGAACCACCGCCTTATACATCTGCTCCGGGTTCGCGTCGTCCGGCGTCGTGCCGAAGTAACGCGCGAGCTTTGAGGTTATAGCGGCGCTTACCTGTTCTTTTGTCATGTTTGTGTTCATTTATACCAGTTCCTTTGCTTAATGCCTTTCCGGGCGTTTCCCGGAGGTTCTTTTCTTTTCCTGTTTCTGTTCCTGTTTATCTGAGAGACTCGTACATCTCAATGTATTTCTTTGCCGAAGCGTTCCACGAGAAGTCCATGTTCATGGCGTTCGACACAAGATGCTCCCACTGCGTTTTATTGTTGTAGAGTTTAACCGAGCGGCGTATCGCGTCGAGCATATCGTGCGCGTTGTAGGTGACGAAGGTGAAGCCGTTGCCCTCTCCTGTCTCCGGATTGTACGGCTTTATCGTGTCACAGAGCCCTCCGACCTCCCTGACGACCGGCACGGCTCCGTAGCGGGACGCTATCATCTGCGAGAGACCGCACGGCTCGGATTTCGACGGCATGAGGAATATGTCAGCCCCCGCGTAGATCTGCTTCGCGAGCCGTCCGTCGTAGGCGAGCATTACCCCGCACTTGCCGCGGTGCCGCTCAGAGAGCCCGGAGAAGAAGTCCTCGAGCTCGCTCTCGCCCGTCCCGAGAAGCACGAACTGCACGTTCTCGGTGTCAAGAAGCTCATCCGCGACACGCCTGACAAGATCGAAGCCCTTGTGCGACGCGAGACGGGAGACCATCGCGACGACCGGCACGTCCGGCTTTTCCGGCAGTCCGAATATCCTCTGGAGATCCGCTTTGTCCGCCGCCTTGCCAGAGATATCCGCGGCGCTGAAGGTCTTCGTTATTGTCTTGTCAGACGCCGGGTTGTAGCGGTCGGTGTCGATTCCGTTTATTATGCCGCAGACCTTGTCCCTGTACATTTTCAGGATATGATGCAGTCCGCTCGAGAAATACTCTGTCTGAATCTCCTCGGCATAGCGCGGGCTGACCGTCGTCAGGCGGTCGCAGCAGACAATCGCGCCTTTTGTCAGGTTGATGCACCCGTCGTACTCAACGACGTATCTGTCCCAGGAGTCAAGGCAGAAGATGTCGCCGAGAATGTCAAAGCCGTATATTCCCTGATAGTCGATATTGTGAATCGTGTAGACCGACTTCATCTTCGAGTAAGCCTCGAGATACTTGTACTTGCGGGAGAGGTATATGACGCACAGCGCGCTCTGCCAGTCGTGGCAGTGAAGTATATCCGGGAAGAAATCTATGTGCGGCATCATCTCCATGACCGCCTTGCAGAAGTAAGCGTATCTCTCGCCGTCGTCATAGCTGCCGTAGAGCGACGGGCGCTTGAAGTAGTACTCGTTGTCGATGAAGTAGTAGGTGACGTTTCCGAGCCTGTATTCCCACACGCCGCAGTACTGGCGCCTCCACGCGAGCTGCACGGTGAACTCGGAGACGAGGCGGGATTTCTCCTTGTATTTTTCGGATACGACCTGATACATAGGTATCACGACCCGGACGTCAAGCTCCGGATCCTCACGCATAAGAGCCGCCGGAAGCGAACCCAGCACGTCGGCAAGTCCGCCGGTCGCCGCGAACGGAATAGCCTCGGAGCCGACGAAAAGTATCTTTTTCATGTCCTTTTTCCTTTCTCCGGTTTTATACAAGACGGTTTTTCTCAACGAAGAACGGCAGCGTCTCGTGACCCGAGAGTATCCTTCCGTCGCGGATGACGACGTTCTTGTCGGTTATGACGCAGTTCAGGAAGACGTTCTCGCCGATAACTGTGTCCTGGAAAAGTATCGAGTTCTTGACCGTCGCGCCGCGGCTTATCTTGACTCCTCTGAATATTATCGAGTTCTCGACCGTGCCGTCGATTATGCAGCCGTCCGCCACAAGCGAATTCTTGACGACAGAAGACTCGGCGTATCTCGTCGGGGCGGAGTTGCGGACTTTCGTGTAGATCGGGCGGGTCTTTATGCCGAAGATCTCGTCGCGGTTCTCCGGCGTGCCGAGAAGCTCCATGGAATGGCTGTAGTAATCGGCGAGCGAGCCTATATTCGCGAAATACCCGTCGTACTTGTAGATTCTGAAATTGCGTCTCGCCGTGTTGCGGGCTATGACGTCGCGGTTGAAGCTCGTGTAGCCGTGCGCTATCGCGTCGACCACCACGCTCTGGAGATAGTCGCGGTTGATGACGAGAATATTGAGGTCTATGTCGCGGTAGCCGGTGACGTTCGTCGGATAGGGGTTTATGTCGACTATCCTTCCCTCCGGGTCGGCGTCTATGATGACGTTTCTCGACGCGGCGTCCTTGTTTAACAGGACGCGCTTGACCGCTATCGTTATGTCGGCGTTGTTCTCGATGTGGTCGTTTATCATGTCGTTGAGGTCGACGTTGCAGATGACGTCGCAGTCAGAGAGAACGACATAATCCGACGTGAAGCGGCTGACCGAGTAATTGACGCTCTTCAGAGCCTCCATGCGGGAATTGTAGAGAGCGTTCGACTGGTTAGCGTAAGCCGTCATGTAAGGCGGAAGAATCTTGATACCGCCGGAACGTCTCGCGAGGTCCCAGTCCTTTCCGGCTCCGATGTGGTCCATCAGAGACTGGTAATTATAGTGAGTTATGACGCTCACCGATGTGATGCCGGAATTGACCATGTTCGACAGTGCGAAGTCGATGAGTCGATATCTTCCCGCGTACGGGACCGACGCCATCGTGCGCCTGAGGGTGAGCTCCGGTATGTTCTTATCGTGCAGATTCGAAAAAATTATTCCCTGAACTGACATCTTCAAATTCCTTTCGCCTTATATTCTGTGCTCTTCGAGGTACTGCGCGTTGACCATCTCGCCGGCCTTTATGACGCCGCCGTGCGGGATTTTCAGGTCGGAGCCGACAAGGGTGATCTTCCCGCCCTTCTCCATGGCTTCGCCGACGACTGCTCCCGCACCGATCTCCGTGTCTCCGTCAACTATCGAATAGTAGACCGAAGCGCCCTCGCGCACCACCGTGTCCTGCATGATGATCGAATTGCGTATATAAGCCCCGCGCGCGACCTTGACGCCGCCGAACAGAACCGAGTTCTCGACAATGCCGTCTATCTCGCAGCCCTGCGATATCAGCGAGTTCGCGACCTTGCCGTTCATGCCTATATAGTGCGGGGGTCTGATCTCGCTCCTCGAATAGATGCGCCAGTCGTCGTCATAGAGGTTGAACACCGGATCGTCGCCGAGAAGGTCCATGTTAGCCTCCCAGAGGCTCTGCACGGTCCCGACGTCCTTCCAGTAGCCGGAGAACTCGTAGGCGAACATTCTCTCTCCGCTCGCGAGCATTGCCGGGATGATGTTCTTTCCGAAGTCCTTCGAGGATTTCGGGTCCTTCTCGTCCGCCTCGAGGTATTCGGCGAGGACGCGGCGGTTGAATATGTAGATGCCCATCGACGCTTTGGTGCTCTTCGGCTGCTTCGGCTTCTCCTCGAACTCGATTATCCTGCCGTCCTCGTCAGTGTTCATGATGCCGAATCTCGACGCCTGCTCGAGCGGGACGTTTATCACCGCGATTGTCGCCGCCGCGCCCATCTTCTTGTGGTACTCGAGCATAGCCGAATAATCCATCTTGTAGATATGGTCGCCCGAGAGAATCAGCACATAATCCGGGTCGTAGCGGTTGATGAAGTTCATGTTCTGGTAAATGGCGTTCGCCGTGCCCTTGTACCAGTCCGCCGACTTCGAGCCCTGATACGGCGGGAGAACCATGACGCCGCCGTTCATGCGGTCAAGATCCCACGGCTGACCGTTGCCTATATATTCGTTGAGCACGAGCGGCTGATACTGTGTCAGCACGCCGACCGTGTCTATCCCGGAGTTGACACAGTTCGAGAGGGTGAAATCTATTATCCGGTATTTCGCGCCGAACGGGACGGCGGGCTTCGCCGTCTTCTCGGTCAGTGTATAGAGCCTGCTTCCCTGTCCTCCGGCAAGGAGCATTGCCACGCATTCTTTCTTGTTGTACATACCGATGGAACCTCCTGAAAAATATATATATCACACCGCCATCTGACGGTCATGTCACGTTTTTTGTTTTCGTCAGAGCGTCTTTCTCACGGCTCTGCCGACCGGCTTCAGTATCACCGAGGAGAGCCCCGGAAGATCGATCGTGAGACTTCTCTTCACCGGCGAGTCCTCTTTCCCGCCGTCGTCCGCGTCGTACAGAACGGCGTCGAGCGCGCCCTGATTTCTGATGCCCGAGCCGCCGAAAGCCTCGTCGTCAGTCGAGAACGCCTCGATGTATCTCGCGTGGGTCAGCGGCTTTATCTCGAACCCGTATCTCGTCACCGGCGAGAAATTGAACGCCATCACAAGCTCGTTTCCCTTCTTGTCCATACGCCTGAAAGCTATGATGTTGAGGTCGGACATATCCGGGTAAATCCACTCGAAGCCGTCCCAGGAGAAGTCGAGATCCCACAGCTCGCGGTTCTCGAGATAGAACCGGTTGAGCGCCATGACGAACCCGCGGAGCTTCGAGTGCATATCGAAATCGAGCATGAACCACTCAAGCTGGTTCTCGTAGTCCCACTCGCGGAACTGTCCGTACTCCTGCCCCATGAACATCAGCTTCTTTCCCGGATGGCAGATCTGATACGCCATGAACAGTCTGTCCCCCGCGAACTTCTCGTTGTAGTCGCCGAACATCTTGTCAAGCAGCGAGCGCTTCCCGTGTACGACCTCGTCATGCGATACCGGGAGTATGTAGTTCTCGTTCAGCGAGTACATCATCGGGAAGGTCAGCTTGTCGTGTTTGAATTTTCTGTAAACCGGGTCGGTCTCAACGTAATCGAATGTGTCGTTCGCCCAGCCCATGTTCCACTTGAAGTTGAACCCGAGTCCTCCGTCCGAGACCGGCTTTGTCACCATAGGCCACGCGGTCGACTCCTCGGCTATCATCAGCGCGTCCGGGAACTCCGCGAAGAGCGTCGTGTTGAGCTTCTGGAAGAACGCTATCGCCTCGAGATTCTGGTTTCCGCCATCCTTGTTCGGTATCCACTCGCCGGGCTGTCTGTCGTAGTCGAGGTAGAGCATTGATGCCACGGCGTCCACTCTCAATCCGTCCGCGTGATACTCGCGGAGCCAGAACAGCGCGTTCGATATGAGGAAGCTCTCGACCTCGTTTCTCGCGACGTCGAAGAACCTTGTTCCCCAGACCTTGTGCTCCATCCTGTCCTTTCCCTGATACTCGTAGAGCGGTCCGCCGTCGAACTCATAAAGCCCGTGCTCGTCCTTCGGGAAGTGCGCCGGAACCCAGTCGAGGATTACCCCGATGCCGACCGAGTGGAGCTTGTTTATGAAGTACTTGAAGTCCTCCGGCTTTCCGTATCTCGAAGTCGGTGCGTAGTAGCCGCACACCTGATAGCCCCACGAGCCGTCAAACGGGTGCTCCATCACCGGCATCAGCTCGACGTGAGTGTATCCCATCTGCTTCAGATAAGGCGCGAGCTCGTCCGCTATTTCACGGTAGGTCAGGTAATTCTTCCCGTCCTTCGTCGTCTCGCCGTTTCTCGTCCTCCATGAGCCGAGGTGCATCTCATATATATTCATCGGCGCGCTGAAAAACTCCCGTCTCTTTGATCGCGAGCCCTTACCAGCAACTGTCTGCATACGTCTCGCGCGCCAGAGGGAATCGCTCCACCTGAACTGCGTCGGGTCGTATATCTTCGACGCGGTGCCCTTCAGCGTCTCGGACCAGAACGCGTAGGGATCGGCTTTAAGGTGAGTGCCGCTCTCCGACGTCACCGAATACTTGTAGTTCCCGCCGTCAAGCGATTTGCCGCTCTCAAGCGTGTATTCCCACACGCCCATCTTCGTGACCCTGACCATCGGCGCGTTTCCGGCGTCCCAGCCATTGAAGTCGCCGACAACCGAGACCGAGAGAGCGTTCGGCGCCCACACCCTGAACGTGTAGAGATACTTATCTCCGTCCCGCGAGAGGTGACAGCCGAGGTAATCGTAAGCGTGCGTGCTCGTTCCCTGATGAAAATAGAACGCCGCCTGATCTCCTGTCTCCGGAAGGTTAGTGTTGCCGCTATTCGTTTCCTTCTGCATTTCAGACCTTGCCTTTCCTGTGATTTTTTACTTCGTGAATAATTATATCATGTTCCGCCCGCGTATCGTGTCGTTTCCCGCCGATATCCTGCAAAGGGCGCGGTGATTATCTCGTTTTCCGTCCCGTACCGAGTATCCCGAGTATGTCACGTCCGTAACGCTTCGCGACCTCGAAGCTCATTCCGCGTATCATCGAGAGCTCCCTTATGTCCGCGGGCTTTTCCGCCGCGACAAGGCGCATCGTCGAGTCGGTCATTATGCTGTACGCCGGTATCCCGCGCCTTCCCGCCGCGTCACGACGCCAGCTCCTGAGCTTTTCGTACAACTCCGAGCCCGCGCCCTCCGGAACTCTCGGCGGAATATTCCTCGCCAGAGCCGTTGTCTTTTTCTTTTCCGCCCGCATCTTCATGACGGCGGCGCGCTTGTCGTGGAAGAACGCGTCGAACTCGTCGGTCAGCGTCAGTATCGGGTAATCCGCCGACAGCCGCTTCAGGTAATCGAGATCGATGAGCCGCTCTATCACGTCCCGTATCTTCCCCGGCGGTATATCCGAGAGTATCGCGAAGCCGCTCATCTCGCTGTACCCGCCTCGTATCATCCTCTCTGTGTCGTCCCCGTGCAGGAAGTCGGTTATGAACGACGCCCCGAACCGCTCGCCGGTCGCGTAAACGGCGAGGTAAACCGCGCGGACAATCCGCGTCACGTCGACCTTCTCGTAGTCCCCGTCGCAGACCGAGCAGTTCCCGCACTCCTTCTTCTCCGGCTCCTCGCCGAAATATCTCAGTATGTAAGAGCGCAGGCAGTCGTCCGACTCGCAGTATTTTATCATATCCGCGAGCTTTTCGTATTTGCGTTTCTTTGCCGCTTCCCTCTCCTCGGGCGGGGCGTCGGCGTCGTCGGCGGCGTTTTCGATCAGGAACTTCGCGGTTCTGATGTCCGCGGGCGAGTAAAAGAGTATGCACTCGGCGGCGCCCCCGTCGCGTCCCGCTCTGCCCGCCTCCTGATAGTAGCCCTCCATCGAGAGCGGCATATTGTAGTGGACGATGAACGAGATATCCGGCTTGTCTATCCCCATTCCGAAAGCGTTGGTCGCGACCATGAGCTGTCTGCGGTCGCTGATGAAATCGTCCTGATTCTCAGCCCTTGCCTTCTCACTGAGCCCGGCGTGGTATACCGCGTTCGGGAAACCATCGACCGTCAGCCTGTCGTGGAGCTTATCCGCGGTCTTTCTTGTCATCGTGTAGATTATGCCGGACTTCCCGCGGTTGCGGTCCAGATACTCCTCGAGCCTCGTGAACTGGTCGGAGGTGCGGATAACGCCGAAATACAGGTTCGGTCGGTCAAAGCCGGTCGTTATCTCAAACGGGTCATGAAGCCCCAGCACATCGTGTACATCCTTCTTCACCGCGTCGGTCGCCGTAGCCGTGAACGCCGCCATCACCGGACGCCCCGGGAGAGAGTCCGCGAACTTCCCGATATTCGTGTAGCTCGGTCTGAAATCATGCCCCCACTGCGACACACAGTGCGCCTCGTCGACCGCCAGAAGCGATATCGGAGCCCTCATCGCGAAGGAAAGGAAGCTCTCGGTCGCGAGCCTCTCGGGCGCGACGTATATTATATCTTATAGGCTCCCTCGGACGCCCTTCTCAGCGCGAGCGAATACTGCCCCGGCGTCAGAGAGCTGTTGAGATAAGCCGCGCGCACCCCGCGCTGATTCAGCGTCCCGACCTGATCCTTCATCAGCGAGATAAGCGGCGACACGACGAGAGTTATCCCGGGAAGCATTATCGCTGGTATCTGATAGCACACCGACTTACCGGAGCCGGTCGGCATGACCGCCATCACGTCCCTGCCGGAGAGAATGCTGTCGATTATCTTCTCCTGCCCGCCGCGGAAGGAGGAATAGCCGAAATATCTCTTCAGCACCGATAATTTTTCATCCACTTTTACACCTCCCTCCGGTAAAGATCCATCTACTATATATTATACAACAAAAATGTGTCCGTGTAAATAGAAATTCATTAGGTTGAATAAAAAAATGAGCGCGTCGCGCTCAGTGTTTTATGTATACTCTGCACAATTTACTTTTGCATTTTTAGACGTTTTGCGGTCTCGTATTTCAGCTTCGTGGCGTTGCCCCCGCGCAGGTGTCTTTCGGATTTGTTCTTCTCGAGCACTTTTTCCGCGGCGGCGCAGAGGACCGGGTCGATGCGCATCAGTCTCGACGTCAGATCCTTGTGCACGGTGGACTTGCTGACCCCGAAGACCGCGGCGGTCGCTCTGACCGTGCTGTCATGCTCTGTCAGGTACTGCGCTAAAAGGCGCGGCCGCTCGTCGCTGTCGATTTTCAAGGCGTTCACTCCGTTTCGGGTTCACGATTTCCATAACATCATATGCAGCGGGAGGAGTGGAATATGACAGCGGTTTTACATTTCGCGGGTGTGCGTTATCCGTGTAAGGAGCCTGTAACGGAAGCGATATAAGGCTTCGTTATTATAGATAAATCAATATCGTTTTTTTGTATATTACGCTGATTTTGCGATCTGTCAGAAAAAGCGTGTAAAAACAGAGAAAAGCGGGAGGCATGACGCTTATCTCCCGCTTTTAATGTCTTATTTATGAAAGAATTATGTCCGTATAAACTCTCCAGTCCGCAAGGCACGGGCTGTGCTCCCCTTCGCGGTTGTGGAACGCGACGTAGCCGTCCGAGTAAGACTCGTCGACACCGACAAACCTGTCCTCCGGCGCGACAAACCCGGGCTTCCCAAACGCCTCCCAAGCGGGTGACGCCGCGGCGCAGCAGAGATTCTCAGACTCCGGGTCCGCCCACTCGTCAAGAGAGGACGCGCCGACGGCGACGTGTCTCGGCGCTGAAGCCGCGATGAGCCAGTGCTGATCGAACGGCATCTTTTCGATTCCGTCGCCGGCATAATCCTTGTATCGGTCGCAGAACCAGTAGCCGAAGGTCTTCGTGATATATCCGATGTCCTCGCCCTTCTTTCCGCGGGTTATCGCGTCGCCGGAGCAGCCCGCGTTGTTCGAGAAGACATACTTGAACCTCGTGTCCTGAGCGCCGCACCAGAGAGCGGTCTTTCCGAGCCTTGAGTGTCCCTCAACGGCGATTCTCTCAGGGTCAAAGAGGTCGAGAGTCAGAAGAAAATCAAGCGCGCGGCTCGCAGCCCACGCCCACATTCCTATCTTGCCCCAGAGATCACGCGCTCCTTCTTTTCTCGGGAAGAGCGCCGCCACCCCCTCCTTGCAGTCATCATACCTGTCCGCCGCGACGTCAGTGTAGACGAATTTCGCGAGCGCGACGCCCTTGGCACAGATCTGCTCATCCGGCGTGAAGCCGCTCGGAATCAGCGGGTCAAAGCTTATGCTGACGATAAGCGGGACCTTTTTATCTGACTTCGGGTAAGAGAGTCTCAGCGGGAACGTGAAATCGCCGCCGGGAGTGGTTACGGTGAGATCATAGTGAAAATGCTTTGCGTGACCCGCGAAGCAGTCATGATGCGCGTATGTGACCTTCGCCGAGACCTTGCTGTCAAAATCCGGCGTACGGCCGTAGATGTGTTCGGAGAGAGTGTCGACGAGCTCCTTCCGTCTCTCCTCCGGGTCCCTGCCCTCAAATCCGAGCGGCGGGAGCTTTCTTTTTTCGAGTTGCTCGCTTATGAATGACATATGTAATATACCTCACTTTTCAATATCACGGAATAATCCGCGTGGGTTAAGAAAAGTATACCATAACCCGGCGAAAAAATCAAGATATTCCTGAAAATTCAGAAAAAAAAAACCGCGGAACGCCGATACGCGTCCCACGGAAATGTTATTTCAGGTCAAGCGCCAGACCACTTTTCCATGATCTCCGCTATCTGCGCGGCGATCTTCGTCTCGGAGGACGCGACCTTCGAGGAAATGGATGCGGTTCCGGTCCAGACGTCGGTTCCCGCCTGATCGGCGATCGAGCTGTTGATACCGAAAATGGAGTAGTACACCGGAATGATATTCCGCGTGGCAATCGCGAGCATCTCGATGGAATCCTCATTGCGGAGTCCCTTCTGCTCAACCGCGTAGTCGCGGAAAGCGGGAACGGCCGTCCTTTCGCCCTCATACGCCATAGCGTCGAGGATCAGCCCCGCCTTTTCGGAATCCGCCGAGGTCACGGGAATGAACGCCGCCGGGGAACCCTCCCAAGTGTTGCAGAAGTAGGTCTTCTGAGCCTCGTCATATTTCGGATACGGCACGATTCCGTATTCAAAGTCGAGCTTCCTGAAGCCCTGGAACTTGTTGACCTCGCAGTCGCTGAAAAGAGCGCGTCCGGACGTGAAGACATGGATATAGCCCGGATTGCCGTCGTCGTCCTTCCAGTCGTCGCCGTTCGAAGCGTTTATACCCTTGGCGTCAGAGGTCGTGAAAATCTTCGAGAGCTTGGAGACGCAGTCATAGAAGCGTTCGGTTCCGGCGGTGTAAGTGAGCTTTCCGTCCTTTACCTCCACTATGTTCTCCCCGCAGCCCTGGAGGAATTTTATTATGCCGTTCTGGTTGTTTGAGTAACCGTAAACCACTTTGCCGTCCTTCTTCCACGCGGCGGAGTCGTCGCCGTTCAGGTTAGCTGCAGCGGTCAGGTAGGTATTCATCGCGTCAAGCGTCCATTTGCCTTCACGCACAAGATCATACGGAGCGTCAAGACCAAGCCTCTCCATCATGTCGTCATTGAAGGAAAGAACTCTCGTCGCGTCGTGTATGCAGAGATGAGCGCCGCCCATAGCGCCGTACAGCTTCCCGCCGAGCTCTATCGCGCGGTTGAAGGAGTCGTACCACCACGGCTGGTCAAGCTGAACCGTCGGAACAGTCTCGAGGTCGAGGAACGCGCCGTCGGTAATCAGCCCTATCGCGCCCTTTATCGGCAGGAACATCACGGCGAACTCGTTGTCCCCGGCGAGAATCGACTTCTGCGCGGTAGCGGCGGTGGTCTTCAGCTCCCAAGTGTCTGTGACGAGCGTTTCGTTCAGCGTTATGTCGAACTTCGTCTCGATGAGCTTGTTGCGGTTGAAGACGGCGTCGTTGAGGACGTCGCCGTTCAGCTCGTCGCGGAGAATCCCGCAGTGCATCGTGTACATATCGGCCATGTTAAGAATGCCGAATTCCTCCCCGCCGTAGCCGGTGTCGGGATACGGGTAGGCATACTCCGTGACCTCCTCGGTCGTGTCGGACGGCGCGGTCACGTCGGTTGTCTCACTCCCGGACGACGGCGTCTGACCGCACCCGGCGAGCATCGCCGCGAGGATTAACAGCGCGGCGGCGGATCTTATCCTTTTCATGAAAAATCTCCTTTCCCCTTCAGAGGGTTATCATTTTGTCAATAACATTTTAACACATTCCGAGGCATTTGTCAGGAGATATTCAAAAATATTGCACAATAAATTTCGTCGGGTGGCAAATAATTTCCGCAATTATAAAATATACCGGCAGGTCGGAACCCGCCGGTATATCATAGAAACTCATTCAGTGTCCTGAGACGCGCCCTCAACATCGCCGAGACGTCTGACCGCGATGCTTATGTGGAGGCTCATCGCGTACCTCGCCTCCTCGCCGGAGCCGGCTTCTATCGCCTCGTATATCATCCGGTGCTCGGCGAGCGTCGCGAGCTTCGAGTCGGTCGCGCGGAAGCTCGAACGGCTGTACTGCATGAAAAGCT
Source organism: uncultured Eubacteriales bacterium (assembly GCA_900546315.1). Lineage (GTDB taxonomy): Bacteria > Bacillota > Clostridia > Oscillospirales > CAG-272 > Flemingiibacterium. Next base: position 6,873 of record URCP01000021.1, on the reverse strand, counting down.
GCAATAACTGCGAGTACATCCCGACAAGAAACCTGTTCCCGGAGCCGTCGAGGATCATCCGGTGGAACTCATAGTCGAGCTTCGACAACTTATCCGACTGCCCGCGGCGCAAAGCCTTCTCAAAGTCGGACAGGTTCTCCGCGAGCGCCGCGCACAGCTCCTTGTCGGCTCTCCCGGCGCACAGCTCCGCGGCGAACGGCTCTATGCAGGAGCGCACGCGCAGCAGCTCATCGACCGACGAGCGGTTCACCGACAGCCACCTGACCGCGCCGTCCCTCGGGGACGGCATCTCGTCGCTGCCCGTGACGACGGCGAACGCGCCGCGGTTCGGGACAAGCTCGACATATCCGGCGGCGGCAAGCTGCTTTAATGCCTCCCTGACCGACGAGCGCCCGACTCCGAGACGTTCGGCGATTCTGTTCTCGCCCGGGAGCTTCTGTCCGTGGGAGAGCTCTCCGGAGAAAAGTATCTCCTTTATCCTGCCCGCGACCTCGTCGGCTACAGGGGTTTTGTTTTCATTTTCCTCTGACATTCGTTATCCTTTCGTTATCATTTCAGCGGCCATAGCGACGAGAGAATCCATATAGTCGACGCACATACGGTCATAGTCGGTGGTACTCCGCGCGGTGCGGCTGATGTCGTTCATCCTGACGCCGACCTTGTCAAGATGATACTTCGCGATCGACGGGTAATCGATATACTCGATGAACGCCGCCTGAGACAGCAGCGCCGCAAGCCTCTCCGCCCTCCCGGCGTCCTCCGGGAAGGTGTGGCAGAGCGTCACATAAAGCTCCGGGTGGAAATTGCACATGACGCCGCAGTAACCGGCGGCGCCGGCGCGCAGGGTGTCAAGCAGCGTCTGGGCGTTGGCGTTGAACAGCGCCGGCTTCAGCGCCGGGGACGGAGTGTCGTTTATCTGCTTCACTCTCCGCGCTATCTCGGTTCTGTCGCAGCAGGTGTCCTTGATGAACGCGAAGCGCCCGGTTCTCGTCACGTGGTCGATCATTGCCGGGGTCAGCAGCCGCTTGTACGGTCTCGGACACTCGTATATACCGAGTGGTATGTCCGGAAGAGCCGGAATCATCCGGTCGAGGCCATCGTTCCATCTCTCGTCCGAGGTGTTTTCTATGTCGAAACGGTTGCTTATCAGAATCAGCGAGTCAACGCCGGTCGCGGCGACCTCTTCGAGCTCCTTTTTCTGGTCCTCAAAGCTGTCGCTTATGTGCCCGGAGGCGACGATTGTCATCGGCTCCGCGCCGCTCTCCGCCGCGAGCTTCATCGCGGTTTCCTTTACGACGGCGGCGAGCTTTACGCGGTCTTCGAGGGAAAGCATATGAATCTCGCTCGACTGGCAGGACGCGAAGATACCGTCGCAGCCCTTCTCCCGATACCACGCGGTGAGCGCCCTCACCGCCCCGTAGTCGACCGTGCCGTCCCTGTTGTACGGCGTTATCATCGTCGGATACGCGCCGTGTCTTGGTCTGAACATTGTTTTCTGCCTTTCTTTCTCACAGAAGCCCGCAGAAATTTTCTATCCGGTGGAAGGTCTGGAAATTGTTGTCGTGGTAGTTCTTCGCCCCGTTGAACGCCGTGCGGCTCGAGTATATTATGTCGTCGCCGTCGAACCGGAAATCGATGTACTGGAAAGCGACCTTCGCCGGGTCCTCATAACGGTAATCTATCAGGTGGCGCACGAGCTTCCACTCCCCGAGGTTCTCGGAGCACATGAGCGACAGGAGGTTCCGCCCGGTCCTCGGCTCGTCGAGCTGATAGCTGACAATCGCGAAATACAGCCTCGTTTTCTCGTCATAGAGAATATCAGTCTTCGACGGCGTCGCCGGGAGGTTAATGAGCTTTTCGAATTTCAGCTTCTTCTCCGGCTCGTCCGGGTCGAACGAGAGCAGGAGCCACACGCCGTTGTCGTATCTCAGGAAGTCGTAAACCTTCCCGTCCGGACCGACGACGACATTGCCCTCGATTCCGCCCGGAACGCCTTTTCTCTTCGACTCCGGCGCGTCGTCGGGGAACCAGAAGCCGCTCGAGACCCAATTCCCCGCGTCGAGAAGGTCGCTGTGCTCCGGAGCCGAGATAACGGCGTCGCCGAAGGTGAACTTTGCCCACGAGCCGTACTGCACGTCGGTCATGACACGACCGTGAGAGACGCACACAGGCATCGGCGCCCTGTGAAGCCCGTTCTCGGGTGAGAAATTCGACCCGCGGAAGAGCACCGTCGGCACAGTCCACGTCTTTCCCTCGTCGTCCGAACGGCCGATCAGCAGATCGCCGTACTCGCGCGAGACGCCGAGCATATAGAGCTTCCCGCCGGAGAGGAACAGCTTGCCCCAGAAGCACGGGAAAAGCTCGGTGAGATATCGCCACGTCTTACCGTCGTCCTCCGAAGAGTATATGAGCGTCAGATTCTGCGCGAGGTCACCGGCGAAAACGTCCATCGACGCGAGCAGCTTTCCGCTTTGCAGCTTCAGGAGCGACGGCGAGCAGAGATAATGACCGGAAAAGGCGTACTCATTGTCGTCCGGATGCAGGTAATTTATGACGATTCCGGGAACATATCCGGTGCGGACGAGCCTTATTCCGGAGCGTTTTCCGTCGTCAAGGCGTTCGGCGAAAATCTCGTAGTCAGTCAGGTCGTCACAGTCAACAGACACGGTGAAAATCTCCTTGTCATGGTCAGGCGAGACCGCGTTCCACTCGCCCTCCCCGCGGCGTCTCCAATAGAACACATGGCGTCCGTCCGGCGCGCCGTTGTCGATAAAATCGGCGGTGAACCCGCCCTCTCGCGGCGCGAGACGGCATATATACGGCGAGAATGACCGCTCCTCCTGCGGCATGGGCGAATACGGACGGAAATTCCATCCGGTGATTGCTTTCATAAGTGTAACCTCCAAAAAGATTGTACGACAATATTATAGCATATGCCGCGCAAAATGTCAACACCCGGCAAACAATTTCTCATATTGTATGACAACTTTATCTAGCAAAATTCAGGCGGGGCGACCCCGGAAGATCGTCCCGCCGTTTATTTCAGGTATTCCCGCTGTTTTCGCCTGATGTTTCCGGGGCGTCACTGTCACCGAAGCTTCCCGGCTGTCCGTCGGGCTTTTCCGGAGGCTCGGAGCCGCTGTTCCCGCCCGGGAACCTGTTTCCGTCAGGGGGTGTCATGCCGTCCGGCATCTCCGCTCCATCCGGCGGGGTCATTCCATCGGGCATCTCCGAACCGTCCGGAGGGGTCATTCCATCAGGCATCGTCGCGCCATCCGGAAGCTCGGGTCTGTCGGACGTGTCACCGTTCCATCCGCCTTTTCCGCCGCCTCCGAAGCCGCCCGGACCGAAGCCTCCGCCCATGCCGCCGAAGCCGGAGCCTGTTATCGTGTCGGTCAGCTCGACTGTTGTCGTCAGATCGCCGCCGGTCACGGTGTAGGTCTCGCCGACCTTAAGATCGGGGTACGAAATGACAACGCACTGGTATTCCTTCTCGGGAGTGCAGGACGCGACGACGTTTCCCTCACTGTCGGAAATCCTGATCTCCCCGCTCGTCGTGCCGCCGAAGGTCACGAGCACCGAGGACTGCGTCGAGTCGCTGCCGAAGTTCTGCGCCATTCCCTGTGCCCCGGAGGCGAAGATTATACCGCCGCTTATAGCCGCGTTCCCGTTATAGTCGAGCGCTCCGTCAGCACTGCTTGTCGGTCCGGAAACACAGACCTCGCCGCCGGTCATTATGAAGTCGCCGTTAGAGTCGATGCCGTCGCCGGACGCGTTTATCCTTATCGTGCCGCCGTTTATCGTGATGCAGTTGTCGCCGGCGGAGAAGATGTCCTTCCCGAACATTCCGGCAAATCCGGACGAGTCGTCGCCCGCGGCGCTTATGCCGTCGTCAGAGGCGGTCAGCGTGACGTCGCCGCCGTTTATCACGACGTCCTTGCCCTCAAGCCCCTCGTAACATCTGCCGATGACGATTGTTCCGTCGTTTATCGTCAGCGTCTCATCCGCGTGGAACCCGTCGTCGCCGGTCAGGATATCAAAGTCGCCGCCATCTATAGTTACAGATGAGTTCGCGTGGACGGAATCGTCATACGCGTCAATTCTGAACGTTCCGCCGGAGATATGGAGCTCTCCGTCGCTCTTGAACGCTTTCATGCTCGTCGTGTCGGAAGAGTCAGTCGAAGAGGATGAGGTCTTTCCGAAACCGAAACTGTTCCCGCCGTTCGATATCGTCTCCGGACTTCCGCCGCCGGTCGTTATACCGAAATCTCCGCCGGTGATCGTCAGAGTGCCCGCGGCGTCGACGCCGTCGCCGTCAGAGGTGACATTCAGACTGCCGCCGGTGATCGTTACGTTTCCGAGCGTCGTGTCGTCCTTGTTTTCAGCGTGGATGCCGTCCTTGCCGGACACGAGTGTTAGCGCGCCGCCGCTCATGGTCAGGGAATCCTTGACCTTTACCGCGTGGTTTTCCGCCGTGATCTCATATGTGCCGCTCTCGATGACAAGCGTGTCCTTCGCGTTCACACCGTGACCGCCGGTCGAGGTTATCGTGAGCTTTCCGGCGCCGTTCAGGGTCAGGTCGTCCTTCGCGTATATGGCGGCGTCTGTGTCGCCGTCGTCGGAGAACGAAGAGGATATAAGCGTGTTCTCACTGCCCTCCGCGAGGGATATCGTGACGTTTCCAACCTGCTTTATATATATCGCCGCGCCGTCGGAGTTCGTTATCGAGACGCCGTCAAGGATGAGCGTCACATTGTCGTCCTCGCCCGCGTCTATCGTCAGCCGCCCGTCGGAAATCGTTCCGGCGATGAGGTACTTTCCCGCCTTGTCGATCGTCGTGCTCTCGCTGAGGGTCAGCTTTTCGGCGTCCGCGGTGTCAACCGTGACGGGCGTAGTTTCTTTGATTTTTTCTGTTGTTTCCGAACCTGATGTTCCGGAGTTGCTCTGCCCGCCGGAGCAGGACGCGAGGAGCATCGCGGAGATTATCAGCGCAGACATCAGTTTTCCGTATTTTCTCTCAAAGCTCATTGCAGCTTTCCTCCTTTTCCATAATCGCGATCTCGAGGTTGCCGTTGCGGCATCTGAGGTCGTCTATAAAGCTCTTTTCGTCGCGCTCGTTCTTCAGCTTCACCATGTAGCGGAGCTTGAAGAGGCTGCCCATGTTTGAGGTCTTCACCGACGTGAGCCTGTGCTCGCTTGTGTATCTCTCGAACAGGTCGTCGAAGATACCGGTGTAATCGAGATCCTCCGGCACGACAACGACAAGCTCGCGGGACGCGTCCTTCTTGTCGGTGAGCCGGTCGAAGAGATACATGAAGCCCGCCATAACTAGTGTGAACAGAACCGCGTAGATGAGATATCCCATCCCGGTGATGAGCCCGGCGCCCATCGCGAGGAACAGCGTCCCGATTTCCTTCGCGCTTCCGGGAGCCGACCGGAATCTCACGAGGCTGAACGCCCCGGCGACCGCGACGCCCGCTCCGACGTTCCCGTTGACCATCATGATGACGACGCAGACGACGGCGGGAAGCATCGCGAGGGTCGCGAGAAAGCTCTTAGAGCTTTTCCCGCCGTTCCTCCCGCACCTTGAAGCGACGAAGGTGAGGAAGACGCCGATGAGAAGCGAGACGAGAACACAGAGAAGGAAATCTCCGACTCCGATGACGTTTGTCGACGAGGTGTCGAACAGTCCGGCGAATAAGCTTGACATTTGATTTACGACCTTTCTGTGTTAATTTTGTTCTACGCTTTGAGCGTCATTTCGCCGCGCTCGGTTGAGCGGAAGAACGCGGCGCCGGCGTTTTTGTTTCCGAAGATGATTTTCTGCCGCGGCTCGATCACGCGGCGGTATATGTTCCCGTATTTTGAGAATGAGGTCTTATGGATTTTCTCTTCGGTGAGTATTCTGCATATCCAGAGCGGGAAAGCTCCGCCCGCTTTGATTTCCATCAGCGACTGACCGTCCGGGAGAAGCTTCAGTCCGCCTATGCCTTCCGTGAGTGACAGGTCGGTGTCTCTTCCGAGAATGTTGTCGTCGAAGGTGATGCGGAATTCGTGGTCGTCGACGGCGTAGAAGGCTTCTCTTTCGCAGGATACGAAGGCGGCGGGGGCGAGGGTTTTGTATCTTGAGAGCATGAAATCGAGTTCTTTCATGACTTGTGCGTCGAGTGTGTTGTCTTCTTGTTCGTTCTTGTATGGTCCGTCCTGCCAGCCGCCTGAGAGGTAGGCTTCGGCGGCGGCGTTCGTCATGCGGCAGCGGCGTTTGTAGACTACTCCGTCGAATTTTTTCTTGATTTCGGCGTAGACTGGGGAGGTTTCGTCTGCCTGTTTGTAGCTTCTGAGTCTGAGTTTTTCTTTGTAGACCGGCGCGGCGAGGGAGCGGCGGATGAGGAGGTGGTCGGGGGTGTCGTAGTAGAGGCTTCTGACTGTGCTTCTGCCGAATTCGTCGGGGCGCATCCATCGGAGCATTTCGTTTTCGATGAGTTCGCGTTGTTTGTCTGAGACGAGGTATTTGACTTCGCTCCGGGCGAAGACTTTCTGAACGATCACCCTGAATCATTCCTTTCGGTGATTTCTTATGTTGTGTAATAATTATATAATGCCAGTGTGACAGCCACGTGACGAAGGGTGGGAGTTTTGTAAAAGGAATGTCAAATCCTGCGCGAACAATTTACATGAATAAACAGTTAAAGTGCACTAACAGTTATATCTTGTAAACAAAAAACGCTCAGACGAGCGCCAAGAGTTAAAGTATAAAAGTTTAGGGGAAGAAGGGGGGCGCGGGGGGAGGAGGGCGCCTTTTCACAGGCGCTCTTCTCCCCCCGCTTAATCAAAGGGTGGAGTCGATTCTTTCAATAGGTCTGTATGGATGTG
>URCP01000020.1 GCA_900546315.1 uncultured Eubacteriales bacterium | reverse complement strand
AACAGAACCAGATATCCGCGCTCATCCGACACTTTCGCCTGAAAACCGGTGAACGCGTATCCGTCGGGCTTCTCGCCGATCGGCGAAACGTCGGCGTCATAGAGCGCGTCACGCTCCTTTTTCCAGACCGAGACGATCTTTGAGAGCCGCTCGGTCTGCCCGTCCGTAAGGTGCTGCATCTCCATCCAGAACAGCGGGTTTGAGAGCATGACCGACGCGAAGAGCCAGTCGATGTCATAATTCACCGGCGCGAGTTCGTCTCCAGGCGCGGAAGCTTCGTATTTGTCCGCGTTTCTCTGGTTGTTCAGAAGCTCGAACTGGAATTTTCTCGTCGGGAAGAGTTCTGACAGAGTCCAGAGGTTCTTCAGCACGGCGTGCGGATAATAATTCGTCCAGTCTGTGTAGCGGTTCTCGACAAACAGCGTTCCGATCTCCTTGTGCGTCAGGTATCCGAGCCGGACTCCCGCCGTAATGTCGAGGTTGAACGTGACGCCGGGCGCGAGACGACGCGTTTCTTCGAGAAACGCGATTATGCTGCGCTCGCCCTTTTTCGATTTAAGGGTCATTCCGTCGAGCTTGAACTGTCTGACGCCGTATTCCTCAGAGAGCGCGGCGAGCCTTCTGGCGTCCCTCTCATGGTTTTCGTAGTCGTTGTCGCCGTCGGCGCTGAACCAGAGCGCGAGCTCGGTGCCGCCGTTCATTATCGTCCGGAGTCCGTCCGGGAACTTCTCCCGGTCGACGTCCCAGAACCGCGGGTCTTCGCGGTAGAATCCGGATGACCAGACGCTCCCGGCGGTCTTCTTCGCGGAGTTCGCGGAGATTCCCTTCTGCCAGCCGTCGTCAAGCTGCATTATGTCGACGCCGAGCTTTTCCGCGCATTCAAGCTCCTTTTTCATGAAGCTCTCACAGAGCGCCGCGTCGCGGCTCCGGTCGCCCCATGTGTTCGACATGGCGAAGAGCCTTCCGGTGCCGCGGAAGACCTTCGAGTAGTGCCTTTTCCACAATCTTGTGAGTTCATCGGTTTTCCCGACGCCGACGGTCGAGCCGTAGAGCGGGAGCGGTTCGGACGTGATCTCAGCCGGGTCGACACCGCTTCCGGAGAGTGCGGCGAAACCGCCGTTCCGCGGTCTCACCGAGAGATCATTTCCGCTGTCATGTAGTCTCGAGCCGACGCACGGCGCTTCCTTCACCAGCATGAGCCCGGCTTCACGGTCAGACAGAATGAACATCGAACCGGAGAATTCCGTCGTCTTTCCGACGTATATCTCTTCCTCGTGCGAGCTGACATAGTTGTCGTTTCCGTCCGTGCGGTCGATGAGGGTGATTGCCTTTGCTTTCAGGTGCGGAGCGGATATCGGAATATAGTCTATGGTGTCCTCCGGCGGGAGCTTTCCTGACTTTTTCTCTGTCGGGTCGTTCTCGAGACCGTCAGGCGAAGACGATATTCCGGTCTTCGTTCCGGACGCCGCGCCGGTTCCGGACACTGTCATATAACAGCTGATGAACGGCGAGCCATCGTATATCTCAAACGTCTGTGTGAGCCGCATATCCGAGCCGTCAGCCGCACGTCCGTCATAGATGAGCGTCGCCTCGATATGCTCCTCCGAGAGTCCGTCGTTGTCCGTGACGCGCTCCGAAAATTCCGGCGTCCCGACGGGCGAGAAACTGAAGACATTGAACATCGCGGTGTCTCCCGTACCCGATATCTCATGTCCGTTCTTTTTATCAAGTATGTAAAGGCTGACCGGACGGCAGTCGGCAAACCCGACCGCACGCTCGATCTGATCGTTGCCTATAATAAATCTGTTGTTTTCAAATTTGCAGTAGGAATTCATAATATCGTTCCTTTCATGTTATTCGATTAATTATATCACAGAATCCGCAAAATTACAAGCAGATAAATCAAAAAGCGCCGGCAATATCTGTCCGGCGCGTAAATCATATCATTTATAGCTGATGAAATTGTCTTCTCCGAATACGATATAATCCGGGAAATTCACAAACTCCACCCCTTCGAGGTACGCGAAAGCCGACGGCGCGATCTCTATACGGTGGTCAGGAACCTTGTCAAAGTAAACACGCTTCAGCGAAGTGGACTCAGCAAATGCGAGGTCGCCTATATACACAATGTCGTCCGGCAGACGCACCCACTCCGCCTGCGTAGCGAAGAAAGCTCTGCTCTCGATGACGCGCAGGTTGTCCGGCAGGTACGCGCTTTTAATAATCTGCGGATTTTCCTGATTGAGCAGCTGTACACCGTTGAACACGCCGGCGCCGATCGCGGTCGCCCCTTCACGTATTCTGAGATCGCCGCCGTATGAGCGGAAATTCGTGACCATCATCCCGAGCTTGCCTGTATCGACTATGTAATCGTAACTCATCATGTCATACAGATCATAGCCCACGTCGTCCGAGAGCTCTGAGGTCTGCCAGTACACCGCCACTCCCAACACGAGCGCCGCCGCCGCGAGACAGAGGTTTATTACAGTCAGAACTCTGATAATACGCTGCTTCATTTCCCGGCACCTCCGCTTGTGATGACATTGTTTTCTCCAAAGACTATGTCCTCGGGGAAATTGACGAGTTCGACATTAACCGAGCCCTCGAAGGCACGCGGGTCAATCTCAAGCTCAACAAGAGGGAGCGCGTCAAAATATACCCGTCTGAGATTCGGTGAGTCGGCAAACGCGCCGGCGCCTATATAGTCAAGCCCGCGCGGCAGACGGATCTCTTCGGCGGTCGTGGCGTAGAACGCGCGCGCCTCGATGCGTGTGACCGCGTCGCCCAAATAAACAGTCTTCGGAACAATGCCGTACTCATCGAGCCTTATCTGATTGAAAGCGCCGGTGCTTATCGTTATACTGTCAGCCGTATAGCCGTATTCCGACTCGTCAAAAACGATGTCTCCGCCCGCTCCGTAATATTCGGACAGCGAATCGCCATGCATGACAAAATCCCCGAAATAGTCACCTGCAATGGGATAAAAACCCATCTGAGCGTCAGCATCGGAATCAATCTGACCAAGAGCACGCTTATTGTTTATATATGACATCAAAGAAAAGATGACAGACGCCGCCAGAACGACCATGAGAATTACCGATACGCACAGTTCAAACGACTGTTTTTTTGTGCCCATTCTGTTCATGGTAAATTTGCCTTTCACTGCATGGATGGTGTTAATACGGATTCATAATCGAATCTTTATATTACGACTATATTATATCACAGCTTGGACGATATGTCAAGTATATCATGAAAAAAAGGAGAGGCTTAAAAAAGCCTCTCGATTTTGCCAAGCGTTATTTTCCTGATCAGACCTCAGGCATAACGATGTCGACTTCCTTGCCGGCAGCAGCGGACTTCACGATACCGTCGAGGATAGCCTGATTCTTGATGATCTGGCTGGACGGAACAGGGGAAGTACCGTTGTTCTTGATGGCGTCGAGGAAGGAGCGGACCTTCTTGTAGAAGAGACCCTGACCCTTGTTCTGGATGATCGGGATAACGGTCTCAACGCGAGCGCCAGCGACATCGTGGTAAATCTTCATCGGGCCGCCGACAGAGCCGTTCCAGCAGTCGGTGGACGGGATGCGGAGAGCAGCCTTCTTACCGAAGATTATGGTGTCACCAGGGGTGTCGACGTGCATAGCCCATGCGATTCTGAAGTCGAGGATGATGCCGTCCTTATCGCCGTACTTGCCCGGCTCGAGACGGATGAAAGCAGCCGCGAAATCATCGACGTCAAATCTCTTTGCGTCGTACTCGGACTGATACTCAGTGCTGGTGCCGAAGAAGTTCGACGAGTAAGCCGAAACGGTCTTCGGAGTCGGATAACCGATAGCGTTGAGCACCATGTCGAGGGAGTAGCATCCGATATCGCCGAGAGCGCCGATACCAGCGGTTCTCTTCTCGATGAAGGTCGAGTTCGGGATACCGCGGCGGCGGCCGCCACCGGTCTGGATGTAGTAGATCTCACCAAGAGTGCCGGACTCGACGATCTTCTTGATCATCTGCATGTTAGCGTCATATCTCGGTTGGAAACCGATGGAGAGGATCTTGCCGGACTTCTTCTCGGCCTTCACGATCTCAGCTGCCTCATCGAGGGTAACGCACATCGGCTTCTCAAGAAGGACGTTAACGCCATGCTCGAGAGCGTAGATGGTGCACTCCGCGTGAGTTGCGTTGTAGGTGCAGACGCTGACAGCGTCGAGCTCTTCGTTGTCGATCATCGACTTGTGATCAGGGTAGAAATGAACATCTCCCTGAACGCCCCACTTCTCCTTGAAAGCCTCTGCCTTGCCGGGAATGAGGTCAGCCATTGCCACGACCTCAACGTCGGGCATAACGTTGTACTGCTGGATGTGAGACTCAGCGATCCAGCCTGTACCTATAATACCTACCTTCAGCTTTCTGGACGAGTCGATCTTCTTCTCGGCAGCGGCCTGCTGAAATTGGCCTAATACTTCATCAGCCATTTTAAGTAATCCTCCGTAATTATGTTAGGATAGTGCAAACAAGCGCCCTACGGACGACCGCCCGTCAAACAACTCATAATACACGTCTATATTATAAAGCATATTTTCGGATTTTGCAATAGATTTCTGAAAAAAAAATAATTTTTTTATTTACGAAAGGTCTTGACAAATCCGGAAAAGTATGATATGCTATTAACAGATGTTGATAGTTATAAACTTATGTATATATCACATACACCGGAAAGCACGAAAGGAAGTATGTATAATGGAAAAAAAGCCACCGGAGACCCTGCCGGACGCGGAGCTCGACGTCATGATGGCGCTCTGGGACATCGGACGCCCCGCCATAGTCTCGGAGATACACCGCGCCGTGTCAAAGAAGAGAAAATGCACGAAGACCGCCGTGCATGTCCTGCTCGACCGCCTCGCGGGGAAGGATTTCGTGAGTATACGGACAATAGACGCGCCGACACCGTACAAGGTCGTGACACCTCTCGTCACGCGTGACGAGTACAGCTCAGCCGCGTCGGACAGCTTCATCTCGCGGATATTCGCCGGAAAGTGGCAGGGACTCATCGCGAACCTCGTCGACGCCGGGAAGATAACCGACGGCGACATCGCGGAGATTGAGCGGATAATCGGCGAGGGGACGAAAAAATGACAAGGCTTCTGCTTTCATTTGCCGGCGCGGGGATATCCATGTCGGCGGCGATACTTGTTCTGCTGCTGTTTTTCCGGCTGTCGGGACGGAAGTACAGCGCGAGGTGCGCGTATATCGTCTGGGCGGCGGTGATACTGCGGCTCTGCGTGCCGTTTCCGCTTCTGCCGTCTCTTGTGCGTATACCCGTACCTGAGATAATACAGACGGAGGACAGCACGCCGGAGACTACAGCTCCGGAAGATACATATATCCCGTCCGCGCTTCCGTCGACCGGAGGGATTGATCTTCCGGCGGACACGACCGACCATTCCGCTGATATATCATCAGGTGTCACGACACATCCTGACGTTGCGCCACCCGTCATTTCCGAACCCGTGGAGGAAATGAAGCAGGACGACGGCTGGACGATCGGTTCGCTCGACGCCGTGTCAGGGCTTATCATCGCGGCGAGATTTCTTGTCGCGGCAGTCTGCCTGACTACCCAGCTTGTCGGCTGCGCGGCGAATACGCGCCGTGTTTCGCGGGCAGGCGTTCCGGCGTCCGACAATGAGAGGGCACTGTATGAAAAGCTCGCCGTCAGACTTGGTGTCAGGAATCCGCCGGAGCTGTATATCGACAGGGACATAAGGAGCCCGATGCTCTGCGGTTTCATTAAACCGAGGGTGGTTCTTCCGGAGCTCGATCTGCCGGAAAACTCGCTGGTAGGTATCCTCGCGCACGAGCTGATACATTACCGCAGACGCGATCTGTGGCTGAAGCTCGCCGGGGTGTTCGCCTCGTCACTATACTGGTACAATCCGCTCGTCCGCGTCGCGTCGCGAAGGATGTCGGACGCCATGGAGCTTGCCTGCGACGAGGAGCTTCTGCGCGGCATGGATCGTGAAACGAGGGGATCATACGGCAGGGTGCTTCTTGATATCCTGAAGAACTGCCGGCCGTCATCAAACGAACTCAGCACACATTTCAACCCGAGGAAGAATTCTGTGAAAGAGAGGTTTGTGAATATTATGGATGATTCGAGGAAAAAGCGCGGAATGGGAGTTATCTCTCTCGCCCTTGTGCTCTGCCTTACGGCGGGAATAATCTCCTGCACGGCGGTCAGGGGCGCGGACAGTGACAGCATTACAGACACGGACACCGATAATGAAACGACTGACACGATGTCCCCGGATGACGCGACGACAGCTCCGGACGACACCGCCGCTCCGGAGCTAACAACCGAGCAGAAACTCGCCGCCCTTCTGACGACCGAGGCGTCGGAGATACGGAAGCAGTACGGTGAATTGAAGCTCGAGTATTCCGAGCGCGGACCCGGACAGCCTGTGTACTCGATTGAGAAACTTCCCGGAGTGTATCTCGTGTACCACGGATGGGACATGGATACGCCGCTCATGGATTATCAGCTGGCGTCAGAGGTGATGCTGTCCGGCGACAGTGATCTCAGCGTCTATGATCTGAGACCCGGCGACATGATCGAGGACTACGCCGGAGGGCTTGTCTGGAACAAGGCAGGAACCGACTTCATAAACGGTCTCTGCACGCTCACGACGATAAAGGACTTCCACAAGCTGACAGTCGTTATGAAGCCGAACGATGAAAAAGATTTGCCGCCGGATGTCGACGACAGCTCCGAGTACGACGCGTGGTTCGATGAGTGGAGCAAGGCGTACATGAAATCGCCGGAAGGCATAATACTCCAGATACGCGTTGAGAAGGCGTATCAGAAAGACTACCCGGAGAGCGACGGAACAGAACAGATCGTGACGACCCTTGACGGCGTGCGCGGTCTGGCTGACACCGGACGGATTTCCGAGAACGCGTATAATTTCCTGTACAATATGTTGTCGGGAAAGAGCGCCATAGCCGATTACAACAAGTTCGATATCCCTTCGTTCACCATGACTGTCACCGACACACGGAAAGACCTTTATTTCACTTTCGATTTCACGGTGAAGGCTTCGTCGCTCGACACGCTTCCGGACGGCGAGTATCACTGGAGGATGACCGACGGCGTCGACTGCTTCAGGGCGGACGAGGAGACCGACAATTCCTTCGCCGACGTCGAAGAGGTGAGGATGCTGAAAGCCTTCCTCACCGGAACATTCATCTGGAACACGCCGACATACGGCGAGGGCGTCACATATCCGGGAATGAACAATTTCCTGACGAATTATTACGGCGACGGCAGTATCACGCTTGACGAATACACCAGACTCGCGAAGGAGAAGTTCGGCTGCACCGACACAGACGCGCTCGGAATCGAAGGTCTGATACGCGACGATAACGGCGTGAAATACGTCGAGGCGGGCGGCATCGGCGGCGGCTGGAACGGAAAGGTCATGTACGCGGATAAGGACGGGGAGCACACGCTCGTCGGTATGCGCTTCTTCGCCGACTGCAACAGCGTCGTGAAGTCTCATCTCGTCGAATACCGCTTCGGAAAGGGCGGAACATGGCTCGGATACAAGATAGTCGAGCGGTCGGAATATGAGCCGTACGGACTGCATTTCGTGCCGGACGAGAAGACGGAACAGACCGCCGTGACACTCGCCGAGATAAAGTCGGCGCATGACAGCGGTATGTTCTCGGACAGCGCGTACGAGTTTCTGACGAACTTTCTCGGAGACAGCGACATTCCGGGTTATGACTCGATAAAGGTCTCGTCGTTCAGTCTTACGTTCAGCGACACGGCAAAGTACGACCCGTATATGAAGCTCGAGGTTGACGTGACGGCGTCAGGCGTTAATGCCGTCACGGTCGGAAAGCACGTCTACACGCTGAATGACGATCAGGTGCTCGGCGCGGTGCTTGAGTACGACTATGACTATCCGGACGAGTACGCGGACTCGGAAGAGGTGAAGGAGCTTCGTGCCTTCTTCGCGGCGTCGCGGATATGGAACACCCCGTTTTACGGCAAGGGAAAGAAATACCCCGGCGCGGCGGCGTTCATCTGCGACTATTACGGCGGCGGGAAGGCGCAGGACTACACCGGTCCTGGCGGAGATCTCGTGCGGTACGGCTATGAGCCCGGAGCGGTCAGCGCCGACGACATGAAGAGGTACGCGGAAGAGCTGTTCGGCTGTGACGATCTGACAGAGTTCTGCTCAGACACCGGTTACGCCGACGGCGTCTATACCCACGGCAAAAGCGGCGGCGTCTGGAGCACAGGCGAAGTCTTCGCCGTCTGGGGAGAAGGCGACGAAATGATGGTGACGATGCGGTTCTATCATGACGTCAACCGGATCGTGAAATCTCATCTGGTTACCTATACGTTCAAAGACGGGAAGTGGATGGGGTATGAAATGATCGAAAAGAGCGATTATGAGCCGTGGGGGCTCGGGTTTGAGGCTGACGAGTGAATAAAAGAGGGAAGGTATCTCCGGAGTGGAGATGCCTTCCCTGTATTTATGGGTTTTGAATGTCTTGCTGTGGTGTGAGAAACCGGCTGCTCTATCAATGGAGAGTTTTCTATTTCTCAAGGGTCTTCATAGTTTCGGCGATCTTTTTCTCAACAGCATCTTTATTAGAGGCGACTATCGATGCAACTCCGCTGTCTCCGGAAATGAGCGCGGTGCGTATAGCGCCGGCAAGGGTCGCTGTCCAGCCATAGGTCAGACTTGCGTCATAGTAAAGCGAGTCCCGTATGATGCCGAGCATTTCAATAGAGTCATCGTTGCGGAGCGACTTCTGAGAAACCCTGACTTTATAGTAAGCGGGAAGGACATCCTTATAGGAGAGATAGGATAGCGCGTCGAGTATCGCTCCGGTGCGTTCTGGGTTCGAGTTAGTTGACGGAATGACCAGAGTCGGTGTGTCATAGTTCATCCACGCGCAGTAGTTCTCCTGCGATTCATCGAGCTTCGGGAGCGGCAGAATGCCGAAATTGTCGTCCATATCGCGGAATTTTCCCGATGCCTTGACCTCTCCGCCGTAGAAGAGCGCGCGTCCTGCCATGAAGATCTTGTCGTAGCTGACGCCGTTCTGGTTTGCTTCTATGTAGTCGCCCTCTGTTCCGAAGATATTCGCGAGCTTTTCCGCGGTTGTGTAGAAGCGGTCATTCTCAAGCGAGAGCACCGGAGTTCCGTCGGAATCCTTTGTCGTGAACTTATTGCCCGCGCCGACTATCATAGCGTCGCAGATACGGTAGAATGACGTGAAGCCGTAGATCGACTTGTTGTCGTAGCTGAACGCGAAGCTCTCGTCGCCGTTGAGGTTCGTGCCCCACTTTAGCATCGTGTTGAAGGAGTCGATCGTCCACTTTCCGGCACGGACGGTGTCGTATGGCATATCCTTTCCGAGATCTGTCATCATATCCTCGTTGAAGAAGATCGACCAGACAAGATCGAACGCGCACAGCGAGAGATCGCTCTGGATGAAATACAGCGAATCACCGTTCCTGCCGAGCGAAGCCTCGCGGACGACCGACTGATTCCACCACGGCTCATCCAAGTTGAGTCCGGGGATGTCATAGAGATTCTTACAGAAACCGTTCGAGACAGCTCCGGCGACATTCTCGCCGCGGATATAAGCGGCGTCGTAGGTGTCGTCTCCAGCGCTGACTGTCGTCCGGAGCTGAGTTATAAGCTCGTCTATCGGGAATTCGGCGACTTTCAGACTGAAATTGAAGCGTTCCTCAAGCGCGCGGTTGCGGTCATAGACGGCGTCGTCGACTATCTCGCCGGTCAGGGAATCGAGATCAAGATATGTGTACATATCCCACGTCGGTTCAAGGTTCAGGAAAGTGAATTCATCGCCGCCGCAATCAAGTTCAGGGTACACATATTCCGGGTCATCCGAAGATACGGAAGTGCCGGTATCGTCTGATATTGTGGTTTCGTCTGCTGATGTCTTCTCACCGCCGCAGGAAGCGAGAGACGCGAGCATCGCCATGAGCAGAAGAAGACTTGTCATTTTTTTCATTTCGTTTGTGTCCTTTCATGAAATAATTGTCAATGTACTTGAATTATACCACAAAATATGCTATAATACTACTCAGAAACAAACGAAAACTTGCCATAATCTGCAAAAGGGGGTGATATGATGAATCAAAGCTGTGACACGCTCTACGAGGACAGCAGGGATAAGATAGGGTGCATAAGTCAGGGCAATCTCAGTGCGCATATGCATTATCACGCGGAGATGATATTGTCGCTGAAAGGAAGCTTCGGAGCCGTTATTGACGGCAGGCAATATGTCGTCGAAGAGGGAGCCGGCGTGATTGTGTTTCCTTATCAGCTGCATGAATATCTGGCGATAGACAGCGAAAAAGCCGCTGTAATGCTGCTTAATCCGGAGCGTAACAAGCGGCTTTATGAGTATTTCAAAGGGCAGCTCCCGAGGACACCGATCTTATCCCGCGAGCTTGTCGACGATGAGATTAGATCGCTGACTGAGTACATGCTGGTTCAATCAATCAAAAGCTGGGAACTGACCGATGACAGCGGCGAAATAGTCGGCATATACAAAGAGCTGCTCTTCGCGCTGATACTTAATAAGCTTGAGTACAAGCCGGTGGTTCCCAGTAAGATCGACGCTATGCGGCAGGTTTTGTTCTGGTGTCAGGAGCATTTCACGGAACCGGTGACGATCCCTGTCGCGGCAAAGGCGCTGCTGATTTCGGAAAGTCAGCTGTCGCATCTTTTTTCGGGACGTATACATGTGGGATTCCGGGATTACATAAACAGCCTGCGCGTTCAGATGGCGACGATCATGCTGACCGAGACAGACAAGCCGATAAGCGAGATCGCATTCGACTGCGGTTTCACAAGCTTTTCGACATTCAATCGTGCGTTCAGATTAAGCACCGGCATGACCCCGCGCGAAATGAGAAAACGCGGGAAACGATGAATAATCACGCATGAGCTATACCTGTTAGTCTTTTCAGTCTTTTGTTATAACAATCTTCCCGTCCTGAGGAATAATCTTTCTCCCGTCAAAGCGTCCGGTTTCAGCCCTGAGAGAATATTCAAACCCACGGAAGGTAAAATCAGCGCGGTCGGCGCTTGTTGCCTTCAGTGTCACAGGCAGTCTGGTTTTCCCGCCTGCGCGGTACTCCCATTCACAGTCGCCGTCGATCTCCACCTTATCGGGCGAGAGCGTGAAACCGGCGACGAGCTTTCCGTTATCGAGAAATTCCACTCTCGCGGTGTCACACGACAGCTCATCGTACTTCATATCGGTGAACGTGACTTCTTTGCCGTCTTTCATCGGGAATATACCCGCGAGGATCCCGGAGCCGGTATAAATGTTGCCATCCATTACCGGAAGATTGTCGAGGTACATATCATGCGTCATGCAGAGCTCGGTCAGGTAGCGCTCGTGATAGCGGTCGTCAAAGAGATACACGTCGCGAATACGGAATTTGTCGTGATCGGAAAGCAGGTTCACGCGGTAATTCTTCGAGCAGTACCAGACCGTCTTGTGATCCTCGCCCTCTTTCCAGTCGCTGCCGCAGACTATGGTTGACGCCGGAGTGTCCTTATATGTGGAGCGGAAGTATCTTCCTGCCTCCGAGAGGGTCATAATCTCGATCTTCCCCTCCTTTTCAAGGCGCGAGAAGAGCGGGAACTGGTATTCAAGGCCGTTCTTCATGCCATCCCAGCCGAAGCTGTTCTCCTGTCCCGCCTGAGCGTATGAGAAGGACAGGCATTTCCCGTTGAAGTTCTCTTTCATATACCAGTCGACCCACGACGGAACGCCGCCGCCTGCGCCGTTGTAGACAGGTTCGAGTGAAACGACTGTCTGAACCGGATCCGCGCCGTCGTTCAGCGTCATTCCCCAGTCGTACTGGTAGATTGGGTCGCTTCCGAGCATTCTGAAAACAGGGGTGTCGATGCGTGTCTCCTCGGAGGACGCCGGGCAGTGATTGTTGTTCCGGCTCGGGTAATACGCCTGCCCGTAATATCCGCCGATCAGCGTGTAGCCGTCGGTTCCGAACTGATCCTTGCAGTTGCAGTACGCGTCGACGTCGTACTTTTCCGAGATATACGCAATCGAGTGCGCGTCGAGGCACCACGCGCCGAGAGAGCGCGGATAGTAGCCGAAGACCTCCTTAAAATCATGGAACAGCTTGTCCGCCATCTTCTCGCGCACATCGAATGTGTAAGCGCCGGTGAACGAGAATTCTGACCAGTAGTCCCACGACCAGCGCCCCTTCCACTCGACGCCGAACGGCGCGCAGAGCGACTCGACGACCTCAAACCACACGCCGATCTCGAACTGCTCCGGCGGAAGCTCCTTCAGTATGTCGGTATAGAACGGGTCGGTGAGCGCGTCGTACTGGAGAAGGAAGGTTCCGCGGAGATTGTATTCCTTCATGAGGCGCAGCTGCTCGAGAAACGGCTTGTGTATGTCCGTGTCTGTCCTCGGCTCTGTGCCGCGCAGGAAGTTGACTATGTTCAATATGTTTCTTTTCATATATGTCCCTTTCAGAGTGAGAGTGGGCATATCTGCCCTCAATGAATTATAGCACACAGGAGAGCGTCCTGTCAACAGTTTCGCGCGTCATGACAAGATTATATTGATTATTGTCAGGAAATAAGAGGTTTCAGTCCCGGAAGGTCAGGCGCATCTGATTCCACACCGCCCCGCCGTGCGTTGATTTTCCGCTGACGCCCTCGTTCAGGAAGCCGAACTTCGCGTAGTAGTGGACAAGCCTGTCCTTGCAGGTGAGGACGAGACCGTCGCGCCCCTGACGCCTCGCCTCCGCTATCATCTCATTTATCAGAGCTCCGGCGAGTCCGCGGCGTCTGTATTCCGGGAGCGTGTTTACGCCGAAGATCATCTGCCATTTTCCGCTCTCACTGTGCATCGCGGCGTTCTCATACATCTCGTCGGTGAGGTCAGGCTCGTCGGTCACGAAACCGTCTATGAAGGCGGCGAGCTTTTCACCGTCGAACATCAGGAGAAAATGATCGGCATAGCTTTCAAGTCTCTCTCTGAACTCCTCTTTCGTCGCGGCTTCCGCCGCCGGGAAGCATTCCGACTCAACTTCGCTTATCGCGTCAAGGTCGTTCATTGTGGCTTTTCTGATTATCATTGCGGTTCCTCCAAAATTATTCGCGAAAGAGCGCCCGCGGAAGCTGTTGTCCCGCGGGCGCCGTATTGTTATCGCTCAGAATTGTACCCTGATCAGTCCTCGGGCATATTCTCCCAGTTGTGGTAGACCTCGATGACGTCGTCATTGTCCTCGAGATTTTCGAGAAGCAGCGACATATGCTTGATATCGTCCTCATCAGAGAGCGAGATGTAGGAAGACGGGATCTTGTCGGTGTCGGCGGACGCGATCGGGTATCCCTTAGCCTCGAGAGCCTCGCGTACAGCCTCAAGATCATCCGGCTCTGTCGTGATCTCGTAGACTCCGTCCTCACCGGAGAAGTCAGCCGCGCCAGCCTCGAGAGCGTCCTCCATCAGCTTGTCCTCGTCGACCTTGCCGTCCTCGTCCTCGACGACTATGACGCCCTTCTCGGTGAACATGAAGCTGACGCATCCGGTCGTTCCGAGGTTTCCGCCGAACTTGTCGAAGTAATGTCTGACATCGGACGCGGTTCTGTTGCGGTTGTCGGTCGTGGTCTCGACTATGACCGCGACGCCGCAGGGGCCGTAGCCCTCGTATACAATCTCCTCGTAATCAGCGCTGTCCGCGGAAGACGCCTTCTTGATTATGCGGTCGATGTTGTCGTTCGGGACGTTGTTCGCCTTAGCCTTCGCGATGAGGGCGGCGAGCTTGGAGTTCGCGACCGGGTCGGGCCCACCCTCCTTGACGGCGACAGCCATCTCCTTGCCTATCTTGGTGAAGATCTTCGCGCGCTGCGCGTCGGTCTTCTCCTTCTTGTGCATTATATTTTTCCATTTACTGTGTCCGGACATCTTTATTACCAAACCTTTCAGAAATTCATAATTCAAATTTTCTCGGTCTTCTTCATGCAGATGAGACCGAAAGCCGCGCCGAGAACGTTCTTAACCGCGGCGGTGAGCGCGACTCTGAGGTCGCGGACCTTCGGGTCGGGAGCCGTCACGATCTGGCATTCATGATAGAAGTGGTTGAACGCCGCGCAGACGTCGAGGATATATCTCGTGATGACGCTCGGCTCATAGTCAGCGATAGCCGCGAGCACCTTCTCCGGGAAGATCGAGAGCGTCTTCGCGAGCTCTATCTCGGACGCGTCAGTGAAGGACGACGCGTCAAGGGCGACATCGGGAACTCCGCCGGCTTTCGAGATTATCGAGCAGGTGCGCGCGTAGGTGTACTGAGCGTAGGGACCCGTGTTTCCGTCGAAATTGAGCGCGTCCTCAAGGACGAAGTTTATGTCCTTGATGCGGCTGTTCGACAGATAGTAGAATACAATAGCGCCGACGCCGACCGCCTCGGCGATCTGGTCCTTGTTCTCAATATCCGGGTTCTTCTCGGTCATGATCTCGCTGACCTTCTCTATCGACTCGGCGAAGAGCTCCTTGAGGACAACGACGTTTCCGGCTCTCGTCGAGAGCTTTGAGCCGTTTATCGAGACGGTGCCGTAAGGAACGTGGACGAGGTCCTTCGCCCAGTCGTAGCCCATCAGCTCGATGACCTTGAACCACTGTCTGAAGTGCAGACTCTGACCGGCTGAGGTCACATAGATGCACTTGTCGAAATCATAGGTCTTCTTCCTGTACTCTGCCGCGGCGATGTCGCGCGACGGGTAGATCGACGAGCCGTCGTTCTTGAGTATCAGGCAGGGCGGCATACCGTATTTCTCGAGATCGACTATAGCCGCGCCGTCGTCCATCTTCAGAAGCCCCTTTTCGCGGAGCTCCTCGACGACCGCCGGAACCTTGTCATAGTAGAAGCTCTCGCCCTTATAGCTGTCAAAGGTGATGCCGAGCTGGTCGTAGGTCTTCTGGTATTCTTTGAGGCTTATATCGATGAACCACTGCCAGAGCTTCATGTTCTCTTCGTCGTGGTGCTCGAGCTTCGTGAACTCGTGGCGCGCCTCGTCCTCGAGTTCGGGGTGCTTTTCGGCTTCTTCGTGGAATTTGACGTAGAGGGCTACAAGTTCGTCGCATTGTCCCTTTTCGACTGCTTCCTTGTCGCCCCATTTCTTGTAGGCGACGATCATCTTACCGAACTGTGTGCCCCAGTCGCCGAGGTGGTTGACGCCGATACATTTGTATCCGGCGAATTCGTGGAGCATCTTGAGTGAGTGACCTATGACGGTGGTGCCGAGGTGTCCGATGTGGAAGGGCTTCGCGACGTTCGGGGAGGAGTAGTCGAGGACTACGGTTTTGCCCTTGCCGAAGTCGAAGGAGCCGTATTTTTCGCCTTTTTCGAGGATTTGGGGGATGAGCTTTGCGTAGTAGGCGGGGTTTATCTTTATGTTGAGATATCCACCGGCGACGGTGGCTTCACCGATTATTTCGTCCGAGAGATCTTCGGCGAGGGTCGACGCGATCACCGGCGGTGCCTTGCGGAGTTCCTTTGAGAGGCGGAAGCAGGGGAAGGCGAGGTCGCCGAGCTTGTCGTCCGGCGGGTATTCGAGGAAGCCCGCGAAGTCGTCGCATGAGAGCGCGGGTTCGGTCACGAGAGACGCGTACTTGTCGTGCAGGCGTTCCGCGACGTGTTTTTTTATGGTAAGCATGGTGATCTTCCTTATATTTATTATAATATAATATTATATCATATCGGAGCCGCTTTGACAATGGTATTTCTCACAAATTTTTGTGCGTTAGCTTATGAAAAGTTTACGGAGAAGAGGGGGGTGCAGGGGGAGGAGGACCGCTTTTCAAAGCGGTCTTCCTCCCCCTGCTTTAAGGTTCAGTCGTTTATCCCTGCGATGCGTCTTCCCATCAGAACGCCCATGACGGAAGCCATCATGAGACCGCGGGTCCATCCGCTTGAGTCGCCGAGGCAGTGGAGACCGGGGAGGGAGGTTTCGAGGTTTTCGTCCATTTTTACTCTGTTTGAGTAGAATTTGAGTTCTGGGGAGTAGAGGAGTGTTTCGGTGCTGGCGAAGCCGGGGACTACTATGTCTACCGCTTTGATGAAGTTGATGATGTTGGTCATTGCGCGGTAGGGCATGGCGGCGGTTATGTCGCCTGCTATTGCGTCGGGGAGGGTGGGTTTGACGTTTGACTGGGCGAGTTCTTTCTGCCAGGTGCGTTTGCCGTCTAAGATGTCGCCGAAGCGCTGAACCAGGATGTGACCGGCTCCGAGCATATTCGTGAGTTCGCCGACTTTCTGGGCGTAGGCTATGGGCTGGTTGAACGGCTGGTTGAAATTGTGGGAGCAGAGGATCGCGAGGTTGGTGTTTGTTGATTTTATGTCCTTGTAGGAGTGACCGTTGACGACCGCGAGGTTGTTGTCGTAGTTTTCCTGACTGACGAAGCCGCCGGGGTTCTGGCAGAAGGTGCGCACCTTGTTCTTGAAGGGCTTCGGGTAGCCTATGAGCTTTGATTCGTAGAGGACTTTGTTGACGTCCTCGATTATCTCGTTTCGGACTTCGACTCTGACGCCTATGTCGACGGTGCCGGGCTTGTGCTCGACGTCGTGCTCGACGCAGATCTTCTCGAGCCAGTCGGCGCCGCGGCGTCCGGTCGCCACAACTATGTCGGTGCCGAAGAATTCGTGCTCGCCGCCGTGGGTGTCGACCGCGCGGACGCCGGTGCAGACTTCGTTTTCGACGATGAGGTCGGTGCAGTTCATGGAAAAGAGTATTTCGACGCCGTTCGCGATGAGATATTCCTGTATTGAGTAGTAGATATGCTGCGCCTTCTCGGTACCGAGGTGGCGGATGGGACAGTCGACGAGTCTGAGACCAGCCTGTATCGCGCGCTTGCGTATCTCTTTGATGAACGGGTCGTTCGAGATGCCCTCAATGTGCTCGTCCGCGCCGAACTCGAGATAGATGGAGTCGGCGTAGTTTATGAGATCCTGCGCTCTCTGCCAGCCGATAAGCTCCGGGAGCTCGCCGCCGACCTCATATGAGAGCGAGAGCTTTCCGTCCGAGAACGCGCCCGCGCCGGAGAAACCTGTGGTTATGTGGCAGTACGGCTTGCACTGTACGCACTGCTTGGTCTTCTGCTTCGGGCAGCGGCGTTTCTCGACAGGGAGACCCTTTTCGAGGATGATAATCTTCTTCCCGGCGTTCTTTCTGAGAAGCTCAAGGGCGGTGAATATACCGGCGGGACCGGCGCCGACTATTACGACATCATATTTCATTTGATCTCTTCCTTATTTTTTTAATGGAAAACGCTGAACAAATCAGGCTTTCGCGGAAAAATGTCTTGAATTTATGGGCTTTTTTTTCGGGAACAACCTTAATCAGTGTTTCCCTTGACACAAAAACATTCCGCAAATCCTGCGCGTGCGCAGCATCTGCGGATTGACTTCACTGTTTACCGTTTAATTATAACATATAACCGCGTTTTTGTCAAGCGCGGAATGCGTCATATTTGTAAATTCTCACGCGTTCTTTTCACCGATGAGGGCAAGGAGCGGCGCGAGAGTTCCGGCTATCGCGTCGAGCTGCGTCTCAAGCGCGTCTCCGATCTTTATGTAGTGACAGCGTCTTGACGGCAGCTTCTTTCCGGTGAGGCGCATCAGTATTTCCCCCGCGGTCTTCAGCGCCGTGGTGTACTGCTCCATCGTTATTTCGTCTTTCCCCAGCGCCGCGTCGAGCTCGTCGCGGTCGAGAAGGTAAACGCCGCCGTCCGGAGCCACCGAGACGTCGAGAAACAGGTCCTCAAAGTACGGGTCCTCCGCGTCAAGGTGATTCTCAAGCGTTATATCGAAGTAGTACTGGAGCATCTTTCCGTGATCATCGAACATGGCGGTCAGGGCGAAGTTCTTCCTTTCCGGGATCACCCCTATCCACGTGAAGCCCTTGTCCGCCGTCGTCACGGTCGCGTCGCCTATTCGGACGCTCAAAGGCTCTGATATCCCGTCAATGCGCAGAACGCCGTAAGCGGCGCGGCACCCGCCGAAAATATCGGGCGAGGGATATATGACGCCGGACGTGTAACGGCGCTCGGTGACTCTTTTCCAGTTTATTCTCGAGAGCAGACGCTGTTTGATCATTTTATGTTTCCTTTACTCCGCTTGGAGCTTCCTTTCACTGTTATTGTTGTTCCGCGTCATATGAGCCCGCCGTGGAGACGTCTGTATTCGCTCGGCGTTATGCCGACATCTTTTCCGAACGCGGATATGAAGTACGCGTCCGACGCGAATCCGCAGGACGCCGCGATCTTCGACACAGGCTCGGAGGTCGAGGTGAGCAGTCTCTTCGCCTCCTGCACGCGTATCGCGGTCAGATAGCGGTGAAGGGTCATCCCCGTCTGGCGCTTTATCAGTTTGTTCACATAAAACTCGTGGTAGTTGACGTTCGACGCGATGTCGCGGTTGGTTATCGGTCTCGCGAAGTTCTCGCGTATGAAATCTATCGTTCTCGCGACCGTGTCCGGGTTCCCGTCGGACAGCACGGCGCGCGCCATCTCGCACATCACGCGCGACATAACGGCGGACATCGTCTCGCGGAAATACAGCTTGCGCTCATCCATCTCACGGGCAATGAGCGAGAGATCGTTCCCGATACGCCCCATTCCCCTCAGCAGCAGCATACCGTTATCGGTCACAAGCTCATCCGGCTCCGGCTCCGGAAGTATCATGTCGTCCCGGAACTCACTCTCCGGCAGCACATGAAGCGGCTCGGTGAGGTTCCGATACCCGTCGGTCAGGTCAAAGTTGAGTATGAACACTTCCGGCTTCTCCGAGACCATGAAGCGGTATCTGACGCCCGGAACGAAGTACAGAACGCTCCCCGCCGGAACAATCGCCTGCCTGTCGCCGAAAAAGAACGTGAAGCTCCCGGACACGACGTAAACAAGCCTCCTGTCACGGCACTTCGTGAAGAACGGCGAGGAGGAAAGCCGCAGTCTCTCCGCGAATCGGATGAAAGGGCGTATGTCTCTGATGTTCAAGTTATCAAGGCTCCCGTGAAAAGTTTTGTTTTTCTAAATCGTCGTTTGCTTTTTTCTATTTACATTATAGCATATTCTGTGATATAATACAAGCGTATTCTGAAAAAAAGCCGGAATTTTTTACCGGCGTGAAAGAGGACAATTCAAATGGATATAAAAGCAAGAGCGGCGCTGAACGACGGAAGAATCACCGACATCCCGGTGAGCGTCACTGACAACGGAAAATACATCACGATAAAGCCCGAGACCGGCGATATGGACGACATGAAGTACATAGACCTCGCCTATAACCTCGCGGACGCGGAGGCGGGCGACAGCGGTTACTACATCATACCGCGCGGCTCGAACTCGCCGGACGATCATATCTGCGCCTTCACCGAAGGCGAGGACGCCGAAACCGACGCGTCGGCGTTCCAGATGGCGATGTACGGGTTCATAAGAAACAAAGAGGGCTGGTGCGCCATTGTCACCGGGTACACCTGTGACTACCACCTGATCATCGGCAGAACGAGCGAGAAATACCATATGTATCCGCGCTTTTACCTCGAGGACGGAAAGCCTTACGAGGAGATATCCGTGCGGCTCTACAGGCTCTCCGGAGAGGACGCCGACTATTCGGACGCGGCGAGAGTTTACCGTGAATACATGATGAGCGAGCGCGGATGCAGGCTGATACGCGAGCGGGAGAACGAAATACTGAAATACGCCGGAGAATCTCTTTATGTGCGCATACGCCTCGCGTGGAAGCCCGTACCGTCGCCGGTCGAGGAGCAGACAGACGAGAACGAGCCGCCGCTGCACGTCGCGATGACTTTTGATCAGGTCTCTGATTTCATTGACCGGATGAAGGCTTCCGGCGTCGAAAAAGCCGAGATATGCCTTGTCGGATGGAACATATCCGGTCACGACGGACGCTGGCCGCAGATCTTCCCGGTCGAACCGAAGCTCGGCGGCGAGGAGAGACTCCGCGCGCTCATCTCCCACGCGAAAGAGATCGGCTACAACATCTGCTGCCACACGAACACGACCGACAGCTACTCCATCGCGGACAACTACAGCCCGGAGATCACGAGAAAGAACCGCGACGGCACGATCGCCTGCCACTCATGGTGCTGGGGCGGCGGAAGACCGAGATGGGTCTGCCCGGAAAAGGGGCTTGAGATCGCGAAGAAGGAGCTCCCGAGGGTAGCCGCGCTCGGCTTCAGGGGACTTCACTATATCGACGTCATAAGCACAATCGCGGCTCAGCCGTGCTATGACAAGGATCATCCGGAGACCAGACGCCGCTGTGCCGACGTGTTCCGCGAGACGGCGGAATATACTCACGGGCTGTTCGGCGGCTTCGCGTCGGAAGGCGGGTATGATCACACCCAGCCGTATCTCGATTACGGGCTGTATATCAGCTTCTATGACACTGACAGCGGAAAATTGCCGCCGCTCTTCACTCGTCCGGTCCCGATCTGGCAGATCGTCTATCACGGCA
The DNA here is from genome assembly GCA_900546315.1 of uncultured Eubacteriales bacterium. Lineage (GTDB taxonomy): Bacteria > Bacillota > Clostridia > Oscillospirales > CAG-272 > Flemingiibacterium. Next base: position 17,587 of record URCP01000020.1, on the reverse strand, counting down.
TAACCCTGTCGAACCCCTACACGTCGACCGTCAACTCGCCGATCAAGTCGCGCCGCCACCAGCTCGAGGTCATAGAGCGCGGCGGAAGACCTACCGCTTATATCTACTCGAAGTTCCAGTCGTCCGGCTCGAACTGGATGGGCAACGATGACCTCACCTGCAATGATGAGAAAGACACCGCACACACGGCGGAGCTTCTCGGCGAGATGTACCGTGAGTTCGCGCCATACGCCTGTTTGCAGGCACAGACAATCGAGCGTCACGAGTTCTCGGACGGCGTCGCAAGGACATATTACGAGGACGGGAGCGTCATGGTGACCGACTACAATACCGGCACGTATCATCTCGAAAAAGCTGACGCGTCGGTGGATTAAATTCGCGTCTTTTTGGATTTTTTCGTTTTTTTACAAAAAGCCCTCGACAAAAGCGGCGGGATGTGTTATCATAGATATGTAATACATCTCTGCCGCCGGTGCCTTCGCGGCGCGGCGTGAAATACGGATTAACAGAAAGGTATACTGTCATGGAAAAGATAAATGTAGGCTGGGTGGGACTCGGCGGACGCGGATACGGACTTCTCGGGATGGTGCTCGACACCATGCCCGACGTCGAGATCGTCGGAGTATGCGACGAATACGAGGACAGGACTGAAAACGGAAGAAAGCTCGTAGAGGACAAGCGCGGCAAGTCGCCAATCGCCGTCACAGATTACCACAGACTCCTCGAGATGAAGGAAATCGACGCGATAATCACCCCCTCCGCGTGGGAGTCCCATGTCGACATCTGCATCGACTCGATGCTCGCCGGCAAGTACGTCGCGACCGAGGTCGGCGGCGCTTATTCGATTGAGCAGTGCTGGGAGCTCGTCCGCACCTATGAGCGCACGAAGGTTCCGTGCATGATGCTCGAGAACTGCTGCTACGGCAAAGAAGAGATGACAATCCTCAACATGATAAAGAAGGGCGTCTTCGGCGAGCTTGTCCACTGTGAGGGCGGCTACCGTCACGATCTCCGCGACGAGGTTTCTCTCGGAAACGAGAACCGCCACTACCGCCTGCGCAACTACAAGAACCGCTGCGGAGAGCTCTACCCGACACACGAGCTCGGTCCGATCGCGAAATACCTCGACATCAACCGCGGCAACCGCATGGTCATGCTCACCGCAATGGCATCGAAGTCGGTCGGTCTGAACACATGGATAAACAAGAACCGCGGCGCCGATTTCGAGAACGCGAACTATCACTTCGCAGAAGGCGACGTCGTCACCACCTGCATTAAGTGCGCGCACGGCGAGACCATCGTCCTCACGCACGACACGACCCTCCCGCGCCCCTACTCCCGCGGAAACATGGTTCAGGGCTCGAAGGGCATCTGGTTCGAGGACACCCACGGCGTACTCATTGACGGAACTGTTGACGGTCCGTCATGGGAGCACCGTTATACAAATCTCGACAACTACTACGGCGAATATCTCCATCCGCTCTGGCGCGGCTACGAGGCTGTCGGCGGGCACGGCGGCATGGACTACCTCGTCATGCGCGGCTTTGTCGAGGCGGTTCTCAATCAGACCCAGACCCCGATCGACGTGTATGACACCGCCGCCTGGATGGCTATAACTCCGCTCTCAGAGAACTCGATCGCCTGCGGCTCGATGCCGGTCGCGATCCCGGACTTCACCAACGGTAAATGGATCCGCAGAGAGAACTTCGTAAGATCGAAGTACTGCCTCGAGGATGTCTGCGAGGAGCAGTTCTGACGCCGAATTTCAGTGAGAGGCTGCCGCGAAAGCGGCGGTCTCTCTTTTTTTTCGAAAAAAAGCGGGAAAATTTCGGAAAAGACCTTGACAAATTCTTTCCGGGATGGTATAATATAACAAACTAAAGGCTGTGACCGGGAACCGGAGATATCCGGATCGGTTTCGTCGATACCACAGAGAGCTGCCGGTCGGTGAGAGGCGCGGATTATCGAGAAACAGGATTACATCCCGAGAGCCGCGCCGCGAACGGACAGACGCTCATCCGCCTCTCTCCCATTAAGCCGCGCCGGGACGCCGCCGTTAAAAGGCGCCGAGTATCAGGATATCTTTCGCGCGAAAAGCTCTTTCCGGTACTTTCCGAGGTCTGCCCCGTGAGAGGCAGGCGAACTGAGGTGGTAACACGATTTTTATTCGTCCTCTGTAATTCTATTACGGAAGGGCGGTTTTTTATTGCCCTTTCACACCTGAAAGGAAGTAATATCATGTTTGTCAAAATTCTGATGATCATCGTCTTCATCGCGATGACGGTCGGCGTCGGCGTCTGGTGCCGGAAGAAGGCGGTCAGCGTCAGCGGGTTCGTGCTCGGCGGGCGCTCGGTCGGACCGTGGCTCACGGCTTTCGCTTACGGAACGTCCTATTTCTCGGCGGTCATATTCGTCGGCTACGCCGGACAGTTCGGCTGGAAATACGGCGTCGCCTCAACGTGGATAGGAATCGGAAACGCTCTTATCGGAAGTCTGCTCGCGTGGGTCGTCCTCGGACGCCGCACACGTATAATGACTCACAGGCTTGAGGCGCGCACCATGCCGGAGTTCTTCGAGAAGCGCTTCGGCTCGAAACCGCTCAAGATCGCAGCGTCGATCATTACGTTCGTGTTCCTCATTCCCTACACCGCGTCGGTATACAATGGTCTCTCAAGGCTGTTCGGCATGGCTTTCGGAAATATCAGCTATACGTGGTGTGTGCTCGCGATGGCTGTTCTGACCGCTGTGTATGTCATTCTCGGCGGCTACACGGCGTCGGCTGTCAATGACTTCATTCAGGGTATCATCATGCTCGTCGGCATCTGCGCCGTCATCGGCGCCGTTCTCAGCGGCAAGGGCGGGTTCACTCAGGCGCTCGCTTCCCTCTCTCAGGTTCCGTCCGAGGGGACCGGCATCGCGGCGACCATGCAGGGTGCTTACGCCTCGTTCTTCGGACCGGACGCGCTGGGGCTGCTCGGCGTCGTCATCCTGACCTCGCTCGGAACGTGGGGGCTTCCGCAGATGGTTCAGAAGTTCTACGCGATAAAGTCCGAGAACGATATCAAAAAGGGCGCGATAATCTCGACGTTCTTCGCGTTCATAGTCGCGGGCGGAAGCTATTTCCTCGGCGGCTTCGGCAGGCTCTTCTCGGCGGATATCGAGTACGGCGCGAACGGCGCTCCGATGTATGACTCGATAATTCCTTCGATGCTCAATACCCTTCCGGACGTGCTTATCGGCATTGTCATAGTGCTCGTGCTGTCGGCTTCAATGTCTACCCTCTCGAGTCTTGTCCTGACCTCGAGCTCCACTCTCACGCTCGACCTCATCAAGGGCAATATCGTGAAAAAGATGGACGAGAAGAAGCAGATTCTCGTGATACGTGTGCTCGTCGCGTTCTTCATAGTCGTCTCGGCTGTCATCGCGATAATGCAGTACTACTCGGCAAACGCTTTTATCGCGCAGCTGATGGGAATTTCCTGGGGCGCTCTCGCGGGCGCGTTCCTCGCTCCGTTCCTCTACGGGTTGTACATGAAGCGTGTGACGCGCGCGGCGGTCTGGACGAGCTTCATAGTCGGAGTCGGGCTCACCGTCTCGAATATGTTCTTAAAGTTCATAGCGTCGCCGATAAACGCCGGAGCGATCGCGATGGTCCTCGGACTGATACTCGTCCCGATAGTCAGTCTCTTCACGCCGAAGCCGAAGATCGACGTGGACGGTATCTTCGACTGCTACGAGCAGCCGGTGACGGTATCGGCAAAGACTTCGATTGAGGATGAGGACTGAAAAAACTTCATATACAGCTAAAGGGGATGCGCTTTAAGCGGCATCCCCTGCTTTGATTATGTTTCAGATAATTTCTGCCGTTTCACCTGAACTGAGTTTTATTTCATACTCTTTCCCGTTCGCGGTTATCTTCCCGGCAAACTTTCTGTCAGCGCTGACCTTGCAAGACACTACTCTTCCGTCCTTCCACTCAGCCGAAACCTCAGCACCGCCGCGGACCCTGAGTCCTCTGAACGCTCCGTCCGGATACGGGCAGGCGGGCAGAAGCTCTATGATTACCGTGTCGCCTTCCGGTCTTGACTGCACAAGAGCCTCGACTATCGCCGCGGACGCGCCGAAGTTGCCGTCGATCTGGAACGGAGGGTGCGTGTCGAACATATTCGCGAGCGTCGACTTAGTGAACAGCTTTTCGAGCGTCCTGTCGACTCCCACGGCGTCGTGCAATCTCGCGTAGAGAGCGGTCAGCCACGCGCAGGACCAGCCGGTGTGTCCGCCGCCGTTGGCGAGACGGCGCTCAATTGTCTTCTTCGCCGCCGCGTAGAGCTCCGGTGTCGATAGGTTTATCGCGTTGTCCGGATAGAGCGCGAAGAGATGCGAGATGTGTCTGTGCCCGGGCTCCGGCTCGTCGTAGTCCTCGAGCCATTCCATGAGCTGTCCGTGCTTTCCGACCTTCAGCGGCGGGAGCTTCGATATGGCGTCCTTTGCCTCTTTCGCGGTCTTCGCGTCGAGACCGAGAATGTCCTCCGTCTCGGCATAGAATCTCAGAAGCCCGCCGATAACCTCGATATCCATCGACGGCGACAGGCAGAGACTGCACACCTTCCCGTCCGGAGACAGATAATGGTTCTCCGGCGAGGTCGACGGTCCCGACAGCATTACGCCGTCCCTCTCGAACATATAGTCAAGGAAGAACCTCGCCGACTCGTGTATGTAATCATAAGCGGTGTTCTTAAGGAATTTCTCGTCGCGGGTGAAGAGCCAGTGCTCCCACATCGAGTAGCAGAGCCATGCTCCGCCGAGCGGCCACAGTCCCCAGATACCGTCCGCGGGCGCCGTGAATCCGTATATATCAGACACATGATGCAGAACCGTGCCGCGGCAGCCGTAATAATCCTCCGCGGTCTTCTTTCCGCTCTCGAGCAGGTACTTATTCATGTAATCGAAGAGCGGCAGGGCGCAGTCGGACAGGTTCGCGGTCTCCGCGTGCCAGTAGTTCATCTGGAGATTGATGTTCGTGTGATAGTCCGCGTTCCAGGGAGCGGCCGTGTAGTTGTTCCAGACGCCCTGAAGATGCGCCGGAAGAGATCCCGGTCGGCTCGACGCGACGAGAAGATACTTTCCGAACCTGAAATAGAGCGCGGTAAGCCCGGCGTCGCGCGCGTCCGGATCATTTCTCAGGCGCTCGAGTCTCCTGTTCGCGGGCATATCGGCAAACGTGTCGTCGAAGGTTATGTCGCTCTTCCCCATCTGCGACGCGAAATCGTCCCCTGAGCGCTTTTTCAGCGTCTCGTAGTCATCGTCCGGGATGACGGGTTCGCCGCCGGTCTGGATGGCTATGCGGTATTCGGTCGCGGACGCGTTCTCTATTCTGAACGACTTCCCGTCGCTCGTGAGCTTTCCGTCGGTCGTCACGCTTATCTTCACCGTGAACGGATGACCTCCGGTCGCCGGGTGCGCTTTCACGGTCATAACATTTCCGTTTATCGTCAGGCTTTCAACACCGACAAGCTCTCCCGCCTCGGTGTCTATCATACAGCGATCGCCGTCATATCTGTGTGTCGGATGAATGTCGCGCCTCGAGTATCTGACAGCAGCGGAATGACATCCGGTGTGTTTCGAGACTATCACGCGGTCAGGATACGACGCGAAGGTCTCGCGGACAATCTTTTCCCCGTCCTTCGTGAATGACACGCGCGAAACGCCGTGCAGAAGGTCAAGCTCGCGGCGGTAGTCAGTCACGTCACTGTCAGAGCCGTCAAAATCGATATAAAGATCCCCCGCTGTTTCCTGCGAGCAGATTTTCTCGAAAGAGTCCTTCAGTGCGTCCGCCGCGAACTCGTCAGCCTCACCCGGTTTGTTTTCGAGAAGGAGCTCCTGAAGGCGCTTTATCTTGTCCTTAAAATCCTTCGGAGCGCCAGCGTGCTTCTTTGACGACCAGATTTTCTCTTCGGTCAGCTGGATGCGATCGGTCATGACGCCGCCGAAGATCATCGCGCCGGTATATCCGTTTCCGACCGGCGACGCGCTCTCCCAGCGCTCCGCCGGGAAATCGAGGTACAGAGTGTGCTTGTCCATAAATGAATTCCTTTCCGGCTTTTCAGCCGAGCTTGTTTTATTCTTGTCCGTCGGTATTTTCCGCCGGCTTCATCGAAAACTCTATCTTTCTGTCGGACGAGCGGTTTATGAATACCACCGCCGCCAGAGCCGCGATGGCGCTCGACACGAGCAGAAGCCAGAACGCCCACTCGCTCATCTCTCCTACATACTGGGTGAGCACTCCGAACAGGTTGAACGTCATATGCACAATCATCGAGGCAAGCAGCGACCCGCATTTCTCGGTCGTCCAAGTGAACACCAGACCGAGCAGCGACGCGTAGATCACCCATATAACCTCACCGTGCACAAGTCCGAACACCCAGGATGAAATGAGCATCGCCGCGAACATAGGCATTCCGGTCTTCAGTCCCTTGTACATATATCCGCGGAAGGTCATCTCCTCGACTATCGGCGCGGTGATTACTGTGACTATCGTCGAAACAATGAGTCCGCCGTTTGACAGCTGTGAAGCGCTCTCGGTATACGAATCAATCCACTCCTGAGGGAACGGTATGAGGTTCAGCGCGAGAGACACGAAAATATTGAGCGACGCGCCGAGAAGTATCAGCACAGGTATCAGGTTCGCCGGGAGCTTTTTCACGCCGAGGTCGTCAAGGAACTTTCTGCGTCTCGCCTTCGCGATTATGATGAAGGTCAGCGCGGCGAGAACGCCCGATACAAGCGTCAGGTGCATCGAGTAGTTCATGACGATCTCAGCCGCCTTGTTCTGGAACTCGATCAGCATCGAGTCATAGTCCGCACCGGTCAGCGCCGACGGGTCTATGCCCGGCATGACGACAAATGTCGCCGCGATATACGCCCAGTTGACGACGATTATCTGCCAGCCGAAATATATGGCGAACGCGAGAAAAGCCCTCAGCGCCGCCCTCAGAAATCCTTTAAGGGTCATTCCGAAACCCAACCTTTCAAAAGTGATATCATGATATCATGAATGAAACAGCCGTCAGCGAACCGGCGGGCGGCAATAAAGACTGTTACAGAAAATTATATAGCATCCCGCGTAAAAAGTAAACCCACAAATTGTAAACATGTCACCGCTTTCCGAGAAAAATTTACAAAAAGCATTTTATGTGCGCCGCGCGGTATGATATAATAGACTTGTTCTATAGCACGACTTCAATGAAAGAGGTAAGCAAATGAAAAAGCTGTCGAAAACATGGATATCTTCCGCCCATCAGGGATTTGTTACCGAAGGAATCCATTCAAACACCCTCGCCGCGTATATGCTCGCCGCGAAAAAGGGCGCGGACATGATCGAAACCGACGAGCGCACAACAAGGGACGGCGTCATTATAGTGAATCACGACCCGTCCGTAAAGGGCTTCGACGAGAACGGCGAGCCGGTGGAGTATGTCATATCAGAGACGGATTACTCAGATATAGCAAAGCTCAGACTGATAAAGAACGGCGGTCCGGAAAACCGCGTGCCGACGCTCCTTGAGGTTCTGAACCTCACCTATTTCACCGGAATGTGCATCAATATCGACCTGAAGGAAGGAATCGCGCACGCCGCGGATGTGGCACGTATGGCGGTCAGCTGTGGTATGCGCGGAAGAACCGTCTACGCGACGAACGGCTCCGGAAAAGCCGCAATCGACCTGATTCTCTCGATTGACCCGGACGCGAAATTCATTGACACGAAAGCCAACTTCACAAAGGAGAAACTGTCCGGCGTTAAAGACTACCCGTCAAAATGCTTCGTATACACAGGAGATTTTTCGGACGGGAACATCGCAGAAATACGCGGGAGCGGCTGTATGCTCGCCGCAATATCACTGAACGCGGAGAACGCCGTCGACGCGTTCAGGCATCACCCTGATATGGCGGAATATCCGCACACAAGCGATTTCGAGGCTATCGACAAAGATATTCTCTCGGGATGGACAACCATCTGACAGATCAGATAAACTATATTTACGAAAGGTGAAACCGACATTGGAACAGGTCATGGAGCTCTTTGAAGAGATCCTCACAAGAAAGATACTGAAGAAAGCGGTCTTCTCAAAGCCGGAGGACCGCGCGACCGTGAAGACGGTCGTCACACCATACAAACGCCCCGACGGCGCCCCCGCCCTGCGCGCCGAGAGATACGCGAGCGACAACAAGGCTCTCAGAGACAACCTCCCATACGATTCCGCGGAAACTCTCGCGAAGATGGCGAATAACGAGTTCAGGCAGGTGAACATATTCACGACCGCCGGAGATATCGAAATACGCCGCTCAAAGTCCGGCGGGGTTCATATAGCCGGCAAGCTGGCGCAGGACGCCGAGACCGCGGAGCTGTCCGGTCACGACAAGGCGAAGAACTATATAATCGACCCGTCCGAACACGCCGGCTTTCTGACCGACCTCGGGCTCGCCGACAAAAACGGCCGCATACACGACAAGAAGCAGGCGAAGTTCCGCCAGATAAACCGGTTTCTCGAGATCATCCGCGATATTGAAGACAGCCTCCCGACCGACAGACCGATCGTCATCTACGACCTCTGCTGCGGCAAGAGCTACCTCACCTTCGCTGTCTATTATTATTTCACGGCGATACGCGGGAGAGAAGTCGATATGTGCGGCGTCGACCTGAAAGCTGATGTTATAGATTACTGCAATTCGGTGGCAAAGCGTCAGGGGTTCACCGGGCTCAGATTCGTCTCCGGCAACATAAACGAGTTCGAGCCTCCCCTTCGTCCCGACATGGTGATCTCGCTTCACGCCTGCGACATCGCGACGGATATCGTTCTGTACAACGCGATACGCTGGAAGACCGGCGTCATCCTCTCGACGCCCTGCTGTCACCACGAAATGTCAAAGCAGCTCGCGAAGCCTCCGAAAGCTCCGGCTCCGATGAGAGACGAGCTCGCGTTCATTCTCGACTGCCCGCTCCCGCGCCAGAAATTCTGCGACGCGGCGACCGACTCGCTGAGGGCGAAACGTCTCGAGTCACGCGGATACACAGTGACGACACTCGAACTGATCGACCCGGACGAGACACCAAAGAATCTCATGATAAGAGCCGTCAGAGGAAAGACCGGCACACAGGCGTGTGAAGCCGCGCTCGCCGAATACGAGCGTGTGACCGCCGCTCTCGGAGTCGAACCTTACCTCGACAGGCTTCTGAAGGAATATGATGAAAAACAGGAAAAACGAAACTAATAAGCCCGAAAGAGAAAGAAACCGCCTCGACCCGCTCATTGGCTCTGCGTGTATTGCCGCGTCGCTGACCGCTCTCTATTTCGCTATATATATTTGCACCGCCGGGTTCTCGATGCCGTCTCTGACGCTTTTTTCGCTCGCGGTAATCGCCGCCTGCGTTCTGCCGGTTGTTTTCAGGAAGAAGCTTGAAATAAAGCTCGGGCGGGCGTTCAGACCTCTCACGGTCACTCTCACGGTGCTGGTCGGGATATTTCTCGCGTCGCTCGTCGCGTTCTGGGTCTATATCGGGCTCGACGCCTCGAAGGACGCGGACGACTACGCGGTCGAGGTCTCATCAACGCCCGACGACAGGGAGACCGTGATAGTGGTCTTCGGCTGCCGCACCTACGGCTATAATCCGAGCAAGTCACTGAGGCTGCGGCTCGAGGAGGCGAAAAAGCTGCTAGGCGCGATGCCGGACGCCCTCTGCGTCGTCAGCGGAGGACAGGGCGACAACGAGACTGTCCCGGAGGCGGAAGCGATGCGCGCTTGGCTCGAGGAAAACGGCATATCGCCCGACCGATTGATAGTCGAGCCGGATTCACACACAACAAGTGAAAACATCCGTTACACGAAGGAACTTCTCGACAAACTCGGACTGTCAGACGCCCGCATAATCGGCGTGTCGACCGCGTTCCATCTCCCAAGGATCGAGACGCTCTCAAGACTCTACGGACTTCCGATGGAGCTCTGCGCCGCGCCCTCCGCCAACTTCGCGCAGCACTACTCGAGTATGGTCAGGGAATATTTCTCATATGTCAAGATGCTGTTCGCTGATATTATTTTCGGAAGGACGTAAGCTGATATGCCGGTGCTGAGTCTGAGAGCCGACAGAGACCTATCCGGAGGGATAAGAGACAGAAATTTTGAGGTCTTTCTCGATATCTGCTTCGACTATTCCGACGCGGTCTCTTTCTCAAAGATAAACCTGAGCGGGTATGAAGAGTATAAATCCGTGACAGAGTTGATGCTGGAGCCACATCTTGTGAAGCAAATCAAAGCCGACAAGTGGTACGGATACCCGCGGCTGAACGGCAGTATGTCCCAGTTTATCTATCCTGCGGACAGTGAGACAAAGAAAATCCTTCTCGATTGCTACAGCGATATATTTCTGAAGGATACAGCCAAGTGGAAAAGCTACAAGCCGCTATGGAAGATAAACAAGCACGCCGCTTTATTTAAGGATATGTGCTTCTGGAACCGCGGAAAAATGCTGCTCGGAACCATCTCGCACGAGTTCATATGCTCCACGAACAATATCTGTGAGGAATTTTCAATGAGACTGTTGAAGATCGCGTCATGGGAACTCTCGGACAAACCGGACTGCGGGATAGACAAAATATCATATTGACTGTTCATTCACGGGATTCATCGTCCTCCGCACCCCCGCTCACGTGCAGACCGTTCTCGTTCACAAAAAGCACAGTCTCACCACTCCTGCCGTCCTCCGGGTCGCCTATCTGCTTCGGCGTCCTCCCGCGCACGCGCTTGTATGTGCGGTAGAAGTGCGCCGTGTCATAGAAACCGAGAAGCGACGCTATCTCCGCGACGCTCAGCGTTCCGGATAACAGAAGCTCGTCCGCCCTCTCAAGCCGCAGCCTGTTCCGGTACTCAACCGGCGCGAGCCCGCCCGTGTATCGCCTGAAAAGCTCGCGGAACCCTGTCTCGGAAAGACAGCACTCCCGCGCGAGAGCCCCGACGTCGACCGGACGCTCCGGATGACGCTCTATTCCAAGCGCCGCCTTCCTTATCCGGCTGAACTCACCGCCTTCGAACCGCAGATTCTCCTCCTTTGCCGAAATGTCGGAAAGGATATACATAAGCTCCGCCTTAGCGAGCAGACGGACGCCGCTTGACTCGGCGAGACGCATGAATCTTTCCTTCTGTACACGATCCGCGGTGAAGCGCCTGAAAGACTCGTCGAGATAAAATGGCTTTCCGCCGAGGGTCAGGTTGAAGTCGACATAGATCCCCTCCGCCGTGTCGCAGTCCTCAACCTTCGAGCTGTAGCAGGCTCCGGACGGGATGAATATCAGGTCGCCGTCGTGCAATGAGAACTCGAATTTTCCGTTTATGTAGTAATTTCTCGAACCGGACAGCATCAGATACAGAAGATTTCTCGACCGTCCCTTCCCGGTGAAGCGGTCGACCGAGCCGCGCTTCCAGATGAGCCGCCCGGCGCTTATGTCCTCGGCGTTTATGTCAAAGTGCGAGATGCGTGATAAATCGCCTCGCATGTTATCACTCCAATCAGAAAATGATTTTCGGTAAAAAATGTTGAAACGTACACTGAATTTTGCCGCCATATACATTGTAACTCAAAACGAAAAGTATTACAATAGTTATGATGAAATTCGCGCGGAAAATTTTATCTCTGCGTGACAAAGCTTATCGAAAGGAAGTTATCACGAAATGAACGATATCAGAATAGGTCTCATCGGCTGCGGAGGTATCTCCGGAAAGCATCTGCCGGAGCTCAACAGCTCAAAAGGCGCCGTCATATGGGCGCTCTGCGACATCGACGAAAACCGCCTGAACAGCGCCGGCGAGAAATACAAAGTCCCCGAGGAGCGCAGATTCAAAGACTACCACGACCTCATAAACTGCCCGGAGGTTGACGCGGTGGATATCTGCACGCCGAACTATCTCCACGTACCGATGGCAGAAGCCGCCGTTGACGCCGGAAAGCCATTCTGCTGTGAAAAGCCGCTCGGCGTCAGCTACGACGAGACAGTAAGACTTCTCGAAAAGGCGAAGGCGAAGAACATCAAGTCGATGGTCTGCTTCTCCTACCGCTTCCTCCCCGCCGTCAGATACGCGAAGCACCTCGTTGACGAGGGGGCTATCGGCAACGTCATAACCTTCTACGCTCAGTACTTCAAATCCAGCGCGTTCATCAAGGACCGCGGGCTCGACTGGCGCTTCATCGGACGTGACGCGAGATACGGCGTTTCCGGCGACCTCGGGGTTCATATACTCGACCTCGCGTCTTTCCTGTCCGGAGACGTCACGAGCCTTGCCGCTGATCTCGGTATCGCTGTCCATGAGAGAAAAAAGCTCGACGGAAGCGGCATGGCGCCGGTCGAGACGGACGATTTCTGCCACTTTCTCGCTAAGTTCGACAAAGGAGCGTCGGCGACCTTCTCGATAACCCGCGCGGCGTTCGGCAACACGAACCAGATACGCGTCGAGGTCTACGGTGACAAGGGCGCGTTCAGGTTCGATCTGAACCACCCGGAAAAGCTCGAGTATTACACCGGCGGCATAAAGGAAGGACACGCCATCGAGCACATGGAGACAGTCGAGGTGCCCGAAGAGTTCCGCACCGTTCAGATGCAGTGCTACGTCGATCTGCTCCACGGAAACCCGGACCGCTACATACCGACGCTTGAGGACGGAGTGAAGCTCCAGAGAGTTCTCGACGCGATCCTCGAGTCGGACGAAAAGCAGCAGTGGATAGATATAAAATAACCGTCTGAAAGGAAATACATCATGAAACCGATCACCCTCACCTACGACAAAGAAAGAGACCTGAAGCTCGACCTTTATATGCCGGAAAACGAGAAGCCGAAGCTGTTCATATATATGCACGGCGGAGGTCTCACCTCCGGTTCAAGGGACGCGGGAATACGTTTCGATACGCTCGTGTCCGACGGCATCGCGGCGGCTTCTCTCGACTACAGGATGTATCCGGACGCGAAGTTTCCGGACTTCATCGAGGACTGCGCGAGGGCGGTCGCGTTTCTGAAAACAGAGCTCGAAGGGAAAATCAGCGGCATATATGTCGGCGGCTCATCCGCGGGGGCTTATCTCTCGATGATGCTGTTGTTTGACAAACACTATCTCGGCGCTTACGGTATCGACCCGTTTGATATCAACGGATGGGTGCTCGACGCCGGTCAGCCTACCGTGCACTTCAACGTCCTCGCCGAGCGCGGGCTTGACCCGAGGCTTGTCCGGATAGACGAGGCGGCGCCGCTCTGGTTTGTCGACGAAAAGCTCGTGCCGGAAAACAGAAAGGTTCCGGATGTCCTGATAATCTCCTCAGAGCACGACATGGAGTGCCGCCTCGAACAGCTGAGACTCCTTGAAGCGACGATGAAACACTTCGGCTGGCCGGAGGACAGGCTCAGGTTCAGGTACATGGAAGGTTACTCGCACTGCTCATACATCGGTGAACCGGTATTTGCCGAACTCATCGAAAGTATCGTTAAATAAAGAGAACAGCCGCTTGCGCGGCTGTCTTTTCATATCACGGATTTCATGATCGCGGTGAGGTTTGAGGCTATAGTCTCGACTCCCCTCGGCGACGGATGGACGAGGTCTCCGCTGAGCCCGCGCGCGTTCGGGAGGATGTTCAGACCGTTTATGTAGTGTAAGTTCGGCAGGGCAAGCTCACTGACTGCACGCTTCAGTATCGCGCGGAATCTCCCGGCGTGTCCGCCGCCTCTGAGGTCGTCCTCGCAGAAGAAAACGTCTATCGCTATGACCGGCTTCTCCGGGTTGTCGCCAGCGATTCTCTTCAGGGCGTATCTGACGCGCTTCTCGTATTCCGCCGGGTCCATGCCGAGGATATTTATGCCCATCTCGAGCACCATGACCGAGAAATTCTGCCCCGCGAGCCAGTCGGCGATTTCCGGCTCAACCCGGCAGTTGCCCGCGTATCCGCAGTTGCGGTAATCCATCCCGAAGTTCTCCGCGACCCTGACGACAAAGCTGTTCGCCGGGAGCACCGAGAGACTGCCGTGAGTTATCGACGAGCCGTAGAACCACATCGTTTTCCGAGGCGCCATATCCCGCGCCGGAGGCTCAATATCACCCTCGGCTTTCACATAACGCCAGTGCCCGACCGTCGAGACGAGCCGCACCATGCGCGGGTCATAGAGCATATCCGGCCATCCGGAGAGTATCGCCTCGCGGAAGCTGTCTGACGGCGCCGGAACCTCTATCGTGTGCTCTCCGGGCTCAACGAACTTCCTGATATGCTGCCAGCCCGCCGTCACCGAGCCGTAGAAGACTGTGAACATGAGCGGCGTGTCGGGGCTCTCGTTTATCAGCGTTATCCGCGCGCTGCCGCCGTTTATGACGAAGCGGAGCTCTGTTCCGGTCGCGCCGCGGTTCATATTGACGCCGCCCTCACTGAGATGCTCCTCGAGAGCCGCGGGAGCTCGGTGGAGAACGTACGAGCCGTCACCCGCATCGGTGAGCTCGTCGACGCCGTGGAATTCTATATTATCGAATATCATTTTCTGCCATCCTTTCATACCGTGCGGTCTGCCAATCGACCTTACGGATATTATATCATATAACTCCGGATTTTGCAAGTACTCCGGAAAAAATGTACCGTTATTTTACTTTTTGAAACGTAATTTCTCACCGCTCTTTAACCATATGTAAAATCTGACGGCGCTCTTGACAACAGTTTATTTCTGTGGTACAATATAGTTAGTCTCAGCTAACACGATTGTGATCATGCCTGTGGACGAACGCCTGACCGCGACGGGAAACGATTTTTCGCGATAATACCTCAAAAAAGTCTTTTTGGAGTGGATTTTCCGGGGCGGTCATGGTATAATTATAATTAAAATAAAATCGCAAGGAGGAAAACACAATGGGAACATGGGGTAAAATAGGTCTTTTCGCGGGCGGTCTGCTCTTCGGCACAGCCGGACTGAAGATTCTCTCGTCGAAGGACGCGAAGAAGCTTTATACGCACACCACCGCTGCGGTTCTCCGCGCTAAGGAATGCGTCATGAAGACCGCGACCACGGTCAAGGAGAACGCCGGCGACATACTCGCTGACGCGAAGAAGATCAACGAGGAGAGAGAAGCCGAGGCACCCGAGACAGTTGAGGACGCTTCGGAAGAGGCTCCGTGCTGCTGCTCTGAGGACAGCGGCAAAGAATGATCCGCAGACCGGCGTGAGTCGGCACGCCGCCGGGAGATAAGCTTTCCCGGCGGTTTCTTTGCCGCCGCGCACATATATCCTATGGAAGAAACAAAGCTATGAAATTCACGATATTACACGATTCAAACGGCAGAATGAGGATCCACGCCGCCAAAAGGCACATGACCCTCGAAGACGCCGATATACTCGAATATTATCTCAGAAGCATCCCTGGCGTCGGGAAGGTCTCGGTCTATGACCGCACCTGTGACGCCGTTATATACTACACCTGCAACAGAGCAAAGCTAATCAACCAAATAGCGAAGTTCCGCTTCGACCTCGAAAGCGCGAAGGCGCTCGTCCCCGCGAAGACCGGACGCGCGCTGAACCGTGAGTTTGAGAACAAGCTGCTCGCGGCGCTTGCCGGGCGGATGGTCAGACGGTTCCTGCTGCCTCTGAATATACGCAAATACATAACGATTGTCCGCTCGTTCAAGTACATACTCAAAGGGCTCAAGTGCCTGATGAAGGGTAAGATCGAGGTTCCGGTGCTCGACGCGACGGCGATCACCGCCGCGATGCTGACGGGCGATTTCGGAACCGCGGCGTCCATCATGTTCCTGCTGAGAATTGGCGACATACTCGACGAGTGGACCCACCGCAAATCGGTCAACGACCTCGCCGGGGCGATGTCTCTCGGCGTCGACAAGGTCTGGGTGAGGAAGGATGGAGAAGAGATATCCGTACCCGTCCATTCTGTGTCCGCGGGCGACGAGATCGTCGTCAGAACCGGCAACATGATCCCGCTCGACGGCAGAGTCGTGTCCGGTGAGATGACGGTCAATCAGGCGTCAATGACAGGTGAATCTGACGCCGTGCCGAAGTCGGAGGGCAGTCTCGTCTACGCCGGAACCGTCGTCGAGGACGGCGAGTGCGTCGTCAGGGTCGAGAACACCGCCGGAACCGGACGCTATGACCGTATCGTGAAGATGATCGAGGACTCCGAAAAGCTCAAATCAGAGACCGAGGACAAAGCGTCGCACCTCGCCGACAAGCTCGTGCCGTACAGCCTCGCGGCGACCGGGATAACTTACCTTCTGACAAGAAACGTCACGAAAGCCCTCGCTATACTGATGGTTGACTTCTCCTGCGCTCTGAAGCTGTCAATGCCGATCGCGGTTCTCTCGGCGATGCGTGAGGCGAGCACATATCACATCTCGTTCAAGGGCGGAAAGTACATCGAGGCGGTCTCCGAGGCGGACACAATCGTCTTCGACAAGACCGGAACCCTGACGCACGCGTCCCCTCATATCGCCGGGATCGAGGTCTTCGGCGGGCACGAGGAGAACGACATACTGCGCGTCGCCGCCAGCCTTGACGAGCATTACCCGCACTCGATCGCGAACGCCGACGTGAAGGAAGCCGCCGCGCGCGGTATAAACCACGCCGAGTGCCACACGTCGGTCGAATACATAGTCGCGCACGGAATACTCGGAATCGTCGACGGCAAGCGCGTCGCGATAGGCAGTCACCATTTCCTGTTTGACGACGAGAAGTGCACAATACCGGATAAGGAGAAATTCGACGCGATACCTGACGAGTACTCGCACCTCTACATGGCGATAGGCGGTGAGCTGGCGGCTGTCCTGCTCATTGAGGACCCGATACGCACAGAAGCGCCTGAGGTCATAGAAAAGCTCCACCGCGCCGGCTTCACGAACATCGTCATGATGACAGGAGACAGCGACAGGACAGCGAAAGCGGTCGCCGCGAAGGTCGGCGTCGACAGGTACTTCTCCGAGGTTCTGCCGGAGGACAAGGCGTCCTACGTGAAGAAAATGCGTGAAGAGGGACACAAGGTCATAATGATCGGCGACGGGATAAACGACGCGCCCGCCCTCTCCGAATCGAACGCCGGGGTAGCCGTCAGCGGAGGAGCCGCAATTGCAAGAGAGATCGCGGATATCACGATAACCGCCGATGATCTCGGTCTTCTGCTTGTGATGAAGGAGCTGTCGAACCGTCTGATGGGGCGGATTCACTCGAACTACAGGTTCATCATGTCCTTCAATCTCGGGCTTATAATTCTCGGTGTGATGGGCGTCCTGCCGCCGTCTACGTCGGCTCTTCTGCATAACGTCTCGACGCTCGCCATCAGCCTGAAATCAATGACCGATCTGCTTGAGGACTGAAGCAAAAGAAAATGAGAAGGGGTTGCCGCTTCGGCGGTGACCTCTTTCTTTCTCTGTACACGTGAACACGATGAACACGGCAGATACACCCCCCATAGCTATTCTCTGTACACGTGAACACGATGAACACGTGGAAAACCCTCCCCCATAGCTATTTCTCAGAACACGTGAAAAAACAGCACACGGCCAATCCACCCCC
>URCP01000019.1 GCA_900546315.1 uncultured Eubacteriales bacterium | reverse complement strand
CACACCGCGGTTCTTGAGCTCGTTCAGTACACTGAGCCAGAACTTCGCGCTTTCGCTCTCACCGATTGTTATGGACAGTACTTCCTTATGTCCTTCCTCGCTGATACCGAGGATCACATATGCCGCTTGTTTGCGTATGATGCCGTTGTCACGGACATTGAATACGATGGCGTCGATATATACGATAGGGTATACGGCGCATAACGGACGTTTCTGCCAGGATTCAATTTCCGGCAGGATTTTGTTGGTTACATCTGTCACGAGTGCTTCGCTGACCTCAAAACCGTAGATGTCCATGATCTGGTCGGAGATTTGCCTTGTTGACATACCTCTGGCGTACATTCTTATGATTTTCTCGTCGATTTCGGAGATGTCACGGCTGTATTTCGGGACTATCCGCGGTTCGTAATCGCTGTTGCGGTCCTGGGGCACACGGATATCTACAGATCCGTAGTTGGAGCGTAGAGTCTTTGGTTTGTAACCGTTTCTTGAGTCATGGTATTCGGGATCGGATGCCTGATGTTCCTCTTTCTGCGCTTCCATTTCGCATTCCATCATCCCCTGGATTGTTCCGCCGAGAAGATCACGCAGAGCGTTCTGTATGTCCTCCGCGGTCTTTATGTCGTATTCCTCGATCAATCTCGAGATGATCTCTCGCTTGCCGTCTGTCATCGACGGCGATTTTCTTGGTCTTCCCATTTTGGTTCTCCTGTGTTTTTTATTCTATTATACCACAGATTCGCGGCAATTTACAGAAAAATTTTAATAGGCTCGCCGCCTTAAGTATCATTGACGCTTCTTCAGCATTAAATGCCTCGACTTCGGGTGTCTCGGCTTTTGGAAACTCGATTCGCCGTGAGATTCCGACATCCTCGTCGATGTACTCCATCTTGTAAGCCAGTGTCATGATCGAGCGCATGACAGTGGTGTATCGTTTGATCGTCGCTGGTGCGATATGCCCCTCATTGCCGTCTCCTCGCGGTCTTTCGGTGGCGAGATACTGGATGAACTGCTGGATGTGGTATGTGCGTATGTCACGCAGCCTTAGAGTGCCGAACATCGGGATCAGCATTTCACGGATGACCTGTTCGTAGAATGTGTATGTGACAGGGGAGAGCCGCGGTTTCTTTACTTCGAGGTATTTCGAGGTGAACTCAGCGAAGCGCATACGGTCGGGGCGTCCCTGAACGCCGAACTCGGCGATCTCATCCCCGAACTCCTTTATGAAGGCGTCGAGTTCCCGGTTGAGCTTCTGGTATGTCAGTTTCGGCTTGGACGGTTTGAAGACGCGGGATTTGGTGACCGGCTTTCCGGCGGCGTCGGTGCCGCAGGAAATTCTGATGAGGTAGGTTCCGTTCGGTTTGGGTGTGATACTTGCCAGTTTATGACCATTCCTTTCGTACAAACTTGCAGTTTTGAGGCGGTTTTGAAAGACGGCTTGTCCGGCTTTCAAAATTCACGACCCAATGTCGTGAAAGCCTCGAAACTGCTTGGTCTGAAAATTCATTTTCAGACTTGCTCCTTTTCGCATTCTGAAAGTTGAATTCTGCACCGGAAAATCCTTGTTTTTCCGGACGTTTCAGACATGGCCTCTACTGACCTGTGAAAAGTGCGTTTTGAATCTATGTACCAGATTTTGTACCAACCCTGTTTTCGGGGACGATTACTGCGTGTTTCAGATAGACTGACAGCTCCTGATTTTGCGACTTCAAGCTTCGAAAAAGTCCCATAAAAACTGAAAAAAACGGGAGATTTGACATCTCCCGTTTTCTGGTCTGAGTGACAAGACTTGAACTTGCGGCCTCTACCACCCCAAGGTAGCGCGCTACCAACTGCGCCACACCCAGTAACCTGACAACAAATATTATACCACAATGACATTGATTTGTCAAGTGGTTTTTGAGATTTTTTCAAAATTTCTGTTCCGGCGTGATGTGTTTACCGGGAAGCCTTGAATGAGATGGCCCGCGCCGTGTGGTTATCTTCTCGGCGCGGGTCTCGTGGGTCCGGTCAATCGGATTTGCGGTCAGTTGTTCTTTTTGTCTCCGAGACAGCGCCGTATTATATACGCCGCGTCCGCCGAAGCCGTGTGCCCTGTGCCCGCCGCGACTCCGCAGGGGTTATTGTCCGGCGGTGGTTCCGGTATTGTCAGTGATATATCTTTCAATCTCTTCCTGACTCATGATTTCCGATGTTTCAAGGTAAGAGATGACACCCGCGATATAAGTGTCCATCACGTCTTTCGGTATCCGGCTCACAATATCCGGCGCCGGCACCGCGTTAAGCTCGTTCCATGTGTATAACTCACCGTCATAATAAAGCGCCGCCGGACCCGCGAGCGCGCGCTTCATTTCCGCTTCGTCCTCGATATACAGGGAGTTTATGTAATCATCATCAAGGATCATATACTCCCCGAGTTCCCTTCGCGAATCGTTCAGCGCCATGAGCTGGTCTTTCGTGACGCCGAGCTCGTGTACCGCCTGATACATAACAGGCAGAGCGTTCTGTTCCTCCTGGCCCTTTTTCAGAAAGACATTTTCCGTCCAGTCTTTCAGAGCGCCATCCGGAAGGATCTCCGGCTCGCCGTCATAGACCTTTCCAAGGTACGCGATGTCGTAGGACACGTCGACATACTTCCGGTTGAATGTGGAATCGTCGCCTCCAGTCGCGCCCTTTTCATTCAGCGCGGAGTTGATGAGGCTCATTTCGGCGGTGTCAGCGGCCGTTACGGAATCCTGCCCCTTTCCGGAGCATGACACGGCAGCCGCGATGAGCGCGATGGCAAGCGCCGCCGCGAGTATTCTTTTCATTTGTTATATCTCCCTTCCGACGATATGTTATCGTCTACCGTAATTATACCATATCCGCGGCACAAATGCAAGGGCAATCGGCTTGAAATTGTAAACAATTTGTAAAATGATTCTTATTTCGTGCCTTTCTTCATCATCCGTCTGAACTCCGTCGGGGAGACGCCGTGCTTTTTCTGGAAATGCCTGTAAAGGTCGGACAGGGAACCGAAGCCGGACATCTCCGCGACCTCGGTGACGCTCAGGTCGCCGCGCAGCAGCTGTTCCGCGACCTTCGTCCTGAAATCGTTCAGGAATCCCATCGGCGACGTGCCGTACTCCTGTCTGAAGCGCTTCGCGAACCAGCTTGGGCAGAAGCCGCACTCCGCCGCGAGGTCCGCCATCGTCAGCGGCTCGCTGTACGACAGCATTATCCGCCGCATCGCCGGAGAGAGTTCTGTATCGTCGCGTGTCTCCGGGAGTTCCATGTCATCCGGCAGCCATTTTAAGAACAGCGCGTACCAGAGCGCCGACTCCGTGACGTCCCTCGTTTCGATCATTGACCGGAGCAAGCTCCGCGCCTTCTCGTCGCGGATGACGGACGGGAGATTTTTCGGTAGGCGCTTTTTTAGACCCTTATCGAGGCGGCAGGTCGAGAGCAGACGCTCCTCGTCAAAATATATGAACTCGCACATACACGGGTCTCCGACAGTTCTCGAATAATGATGTATCCCGGGTGGAACGATCATGACGTCCCCGCCGTGTATCGCGGTGACGCTGTCCCCGACGAGCCAGAGCCCCGACCCGCACCGGCAGATCCCGACCTCGCAGACGTTGTGATAGTGGAGGGAGTATATCTCGATTTCCGGAAGCATTGAAAGATGGGGGTCGCGCAGGATGATTTCGTCACCCTGATCTGTGAAAAACAATGGATAAGAGCTGAATTGCATAAAACACTCTCCGATTTGCATTGCAATTATTTTAATTGTATGCTATGATTATATCATACAAATTCCTTATTTGCAAGAGGTAAGAAAAATGTTTATTAAAACAGATGCACTTTCTCTCGGTCTCACCGATGATCTCACGAGAATCGGGAGCGTTTCTCTCTACGGACGCGAGATGGCAGGAAACTCCGCGCCGCTGTTCAGCGTCCGTCTCAGGGACGAAAACGGCGCTCCGGTGATATTTGACACGGCAGGAGCCGACGCGAGCGCGGAATACGGCGACAACGCCGCGGTGCTCACATATCGCTTTGACAGTCTTACCATAACGGTGACGCTCCGCGGCGGCGACAGGATTGTATGGAATCTCGAAGTGAAAAACAATTCGGATCATGCGGTCGAGTATATCGACTTCCCATCGCTCAGCGTCAAGGGAAAGCTGCGCCGTGACGGCGGTGACGGCGCTGTCGTCTCGATGTACAATGAGGGACTTTTAGTCGAGGACGGCAGGCTCAAGACCGGCATGACCGACCCGGAATTCCCGTCGCAGGGCGGGTATATGATGTTCCCGTACATGGTTTCCGCACAGTTCATGCTTTATTTGTCCGGAAAGAACGGGCTGTACATGGGAGTTCATGACGAGAGCCGCGCTCCGAAGGGGCTTGACTTCAAGTGCTCCGATGAGGGGACCGACTTCCGCGTCAGGATGTTCATGGGCGGTGAGTTCGGCGGGGATGTGAAGACGCCGGACGTCGTCTGGAAGGGCTTTGAGGGCGGATGGCAGGACGGCGCCGATATCTACCGCGAATGGCTCGGAAAGAGCTTCAGAACGAAGCCGATCTCCGAAATTGACCTTCCCGACTGGTACAGAAACGATATGCCGCTCGTCATAACCTATCCGGTGCGCGGTATCCACGATATGGATAAGATGGACCCGAACAGGCTCTTCCCGTATGAGAACGTTCTCCCGTATGTCGACGAGTTCGCGGAGAGGACGAACTCCCGCGTGATGGTGTTACTTATGCACTGGGAAGGCACGGCTCCGTGGGCTCCGCCGTTTGTATGGCCTCCGTACGGCGGCGCGGAGATGTTCGACGAGTTCATGAAGAAACTGCACGAGAGCGGGAATCTGCTCGGCGTCTATTGCAGCGGGCTTGGCTTCACAGAGCAGTCGAATCTCATCGCGTCCTACAACAATGAGCAGTTAATCGCTGACAGAAATCTCAAAAAAGGCTTCTGCGCCGCACCCGACCAGTCGGTACCGCACAGCAGGATCTGCACCGGTCAGCGCTCAGGATATGATGTCTGCCCGGCGTCTGAGACCGGACGCGAGATACTCGACGAGGCGCTTGATCCTCTGCTCAGAAGCGGCGTTGACTACATACAGGCGCTCGACCAGAACCATGGCGGCGGAATGTATTTCTGCTATTCGAAGGAGCACGGTCACCCGCCGGTTCCGGGAGGATGGATGACAAAGGCATCGAAGGATCTGCTTGACGGCTGGAAAGAGAAGTGCCCGGAGACGCTTCTCGGCTGCGAGTCGGCGGCGGCTGAGCCGTATATTGAGGAGCTGCGGCTGTCGGACAACCGGTATGAGCTCTGTTACACATACGGACGACCGATACCGGCCTACGCTTATCTGTATCATCCGTATCTGAAGAATTTTATGGGCAATCAGGTCTCCTGCCCGCTTGCGTACACGACGGAGCTCTGCGAGCTGAGGCTGGCGTATTCCTTCCTCGCGGGTGATCTTCTGACTCTCGTGCTTAACGACGAGGGAGAGATCATGTTCCACTGGGGAATGCGCGACTTCTCGAAGACGCCGGACAGGGACGAGCTGATAGGGTTCATAGCGTCGCTCCAGAACTGGCACAGGGTATATCCGGAAATTTTCCGCGACGCTTTGATGGTGAAGCCGCTCGGGCTTGACTGTGAGGAAACAGTGCTCGAAAAGAGATGGGGCGAGCCGGTCTATGAGTCAAAGGTGCTCACCACAGCGTGGAGGCATGGGGACAAGACCGTGCAGTTCATCGTCAACTGGACGCACGAGCCGCATACGGTTCACCTTGAAAAGAAGCATGGAATGACATTCACCCGTGGCGGAGAAAAACTGCCAACCGACGGGAAGATAACGCTCGGCGCGCTTGAGTCGGTCGCGGTCGAATTCTGAAAAAATAAATAGCATAAGGAGAACAGGCAAATGAAAAAAAGAGCGATTTCCATGATCATTCTGATGTCTATGCTGGCGGCGAGCGTATCCTGCGGCGGGACTTCCGGCGAGGTGAAGGACAGTTCAGACACCGATTCAGACGGCGTGACTTCTTATGAAGAGGTCACGACCGAGGATCCGAGATACGCGATAAAGGAGGATCTGCCGGAGGTCGATTACGGCGGATACGAATTCCGGATACTCGTCAGATGGCCGGATCTCTGGTGCGCGGATATGTACAGCGAGTCACTGACTGGTGAGGTCGTGAATGATGCCGTCTACAACCGCAACCGCAAGGTTTCCGAGCGCTTCGGCGTGAATTTCACACAGATAAAGTCGTCCGACAACGACGCGTATACCGACGGTACGAAAGCTATCCTCGCCGGTGAGGACGCGTATGACATGATCCTTCCGCACGGTCAGGGCGCGTTCCATACCTATGCTTACCCGGGACTGCTTCTTGATTACAACACTGATCTTCCGTATGTCGATCTCGACAAGCCGTGGTGGGATCAGGACGCGAGAAAGAGCTTTGAGCTGAACGGCAAACTCTTTGTCATGACCGGGGACATAAGCTATCTGTCTCTCGCGGAGACCGAATGTATGCTCTTCAACAAAAAGCTGTTCGACGACCTCGGTGAGGAATATCCGTATGAGCTCGTAAAGAGCGGAAAATGGACCTTTGATGAGTTCAAACGGCTCGCCGAGGCGGGGACTAAGGATCTGAACGGAGACGGAGAACAGAAGCCGGAGGACGATCAGTACGGGCTCTCGACGCAGATGTACTCCATGCCCTGCAACGTCATCACGACCACAGGTGGAAGAATTGTCGATAAGGACGAGAGCGGCGAACCTGCCGTCACGATTTACACGGAGCGCACTGAGAAGGCGATGAACGACTATTTCAGGCTCTTCTATTCGGACAACAGCTATCTTGAGGGAAGCCGCAGATATGACGGCACGAGCAAGGATTACGACGCGCGGAAAATCTTCTCGGACGGCAGGGGGCTGTTTTTCGACGGGCTTCTCACGGAAGTGAACGATATGCGCGATATGAACGACGATTACGGATTTCTCCCGGTTCCGAAATACGACGAGACCTGTGAGAAATATTATACCAAGGTTGACGCCGGAAACCATATGCCGTGCATACCGAAGACGACATCCGACCCCGAGCGCACATCGATCATACTTGAGGCTCTCGCGGCAGAGGGCTACAGAACTGTCATCCCGGCGTACTATGAGGTCGCTCTCCAGAGAAAGTACACGCGCGACACCGAGTCGGCGGATATGCTCGATATAATCAAGGACGGAAGAGTGTTCGACATAGGGTATTATTTCCTTGGCGGGAGCCTGTGCGTCGTCGGATACGATATGGCTGTCGCCGGCAAGGACAATTTCGCCTCGATATGTGCCTCAAAGGCTACGGGAGTGGGAAAACAGATCGAAAAAATAATGAAGACTTATGGTAAATAACCGGTAAATACGACAGAAGGACCGCGGCATACGCCGCGGTCCCGTGTTTTATTTATTCAGTTCATCCAGAAAATAAGCGTTGGTATAAGCTTTGTACCCATCCTTATCGGTCACGACAATCCGGAACCAGGTCTCATTCGCGCCGACATCGAAGGACGCTGCGTTTATCGTCTCCCCGAATGCCGCCTCGGCGAGGCGGCAGGCGCGCGAGCAGGTGATAAGGGCTATGTTCCTGACCGCCGAGGTCGTTATGTAGACTTTCCCGTCCTCGAAGTCGAGAGAGCGGATCTCGGGTCCGACGTGCTTCGACGTTCCGGTCGACGCGTAGAACTGCCCGTTTTCAAGGGCGCTTGTCAGCTCGCGGTATCCGAGCTTCGGCGCGTTTATCATGACATATCCGCCAAAGGAGTCGGAGCGCGGGTCGTTGTCGGGAATATGGTTGTGGTTGTCGTCGGTCGAGACACAGAATATGCGCTCGCCGCCGCGAAGGATGTCGTCATAGGCGTGTCCGTTGTCGTCGTCGTATCCTTCGACCTGACAGCCGTAGTTCGTTATCTCCATCGCGTTCATTCCCTTGTATCCGCTGTATTCCGGGTAACTCTCAAGCGACCACGTCGGATGGTTGTAGGTGACGAAGAAGCCGCCGTCCCGCCCGCGCTTTATCATTTCATTTATACCATCATGACTGTAGACTCTCTCGAAGTCCGGCGCGTTCTCGTCGAAGTGCACCTTGTCGCGATAGCCCGCGGAATTGCCCCAGAAATATTTCGTCCGGTGATAGCAGACGTCGAGGTCATTCTCCGGGTCGAGCGCGACGAAGCAGATGTGGCAGGTCTTTCCGGAGCCGCTCGGGTCATTCGCGTCGAGCTCATAGCCGTTCAGAGCGACGAACTTATCGTCTGTCAGGTCGTTGTGCGTGATGAACGCCTGATGGTCTGTGAACGCTACCGCGCTGTATCCATGCGATCGGTAGAATTCCTTGAGCTCCTCCGGTGTTTTCTTTCCGTCCGATACGGTCGAGTGGCAGTGAAGGTTCGCGCGGTAGTATCCCATCGAGGGGGTCAGGAGAGTTTTTTTCATGGCGTGGTTCCTTTCGATGTTTTTATTTTATTATGAATTTATCGCTTTCGTCGAGTTCAAGCATATCGATTATCCTCTCCGCGTTCTCCTTCTCTGCGTCGAGGTCGGCGGGGTGGTGCGCGTCGCTGGCGAAATAGAACTTGCAGCCCTGCTTCTTCGCGACGCGATAGGGGCGCAGGACGGTGTCGGGATCATATTTTATGTCGGAGTCCGCGGTCAGACGCTTTGAGTCGAAGTTCAGCTCGATTCCGACGCCCTTCTCGGCGGCTTTCGCGAACAGACGCTCCATCTCCGTGTCCGGGATGAGCGAGAGGACTTCCTCGAACTTTCCGGGCGACATCAGCTCGCAGGTCAGGTGCGCGATGCCGACCTTATGGAACGGAAGATCCATCCCGAGCACCGCGTCGAAACGGTCGACCCAGAGCTTAGCGCGCTCCGCCGAGCTCTCGTCGCCGCGGCAGGTGAAGCCGTTCATGTGAAGATGGGTCGTCGGGATGACGATGAAGTCGAAGAGATCATAGTGTTCCGGGGAGATTCCGAGTGTGCAGTTCCTGTCAAGCTCAGTCTCGCAGCCGAACAGGAATCTTGTCCCGTCCGCCTGCGGCAGCGGCAGAGCCTCTCTTATATGCGCGAGATTCTGCGGCGCGTACCAGCCGGACGCGCCCGGCACCGCGTCGTCCCAGAAGTGGTCGGTCAGGCAGAGCGTCTTCAGGTGGTTGGCGACCCCGTATGCGAGTATCCGCTCAGTACTCTCAGCCGGGTCTGACGAGCAGGATGAGAGGGTCGAGTGGATGTGAAGGTCATTGTCAAATACATAACGCATATGTTTCTTCCTTTCGTACAACCTGTACTGAATGTATTATACCACCGGAATCGGATTTTGTCAATAAAAACCGCCGAAAAAAATTCCGACGGTTCCGTTATTTTCATCTGTGTGGTTGTCCGCCGGGCATTACCGGCACTATGTCAGTCTTTTGTTCCGAAGACACGCCTCACGGCGTCGAGAAATCCGTATCCGAACCTCGCGTCAGGCTCGAGGTAGTTGCCCTCCGTCCACTCGTTCCATGTCGTGAGAGTCACCATGTTTCCGCGGAAGTCCGGACGCTCCGCGAATTCCTTCATGGCTCTGAGCCCGCGTTCAAACTCGGTGACAGATCGGTCGACCGTGACAACGCTCCACGGGTATCCGACGTTCTCATATATCTCGGACTGGAGCGTTCTTGGCGACGAGTCCCATCCGTTCGACATTGTCGGGCAGAAGGGAAGAGCCGACAGTGAATCCATCCTGTCCATGAATCCGACGGCGTCGTCGATGAATTTGCCGAAGCTCTCGCGCGGGAAATCCTTTCCGTCTGTCGGGGTGCTGTAGCAAACCGTTCCGTCAAAACCGAGCGCTTTCAGATACCCATCCGCCTTTTCACGGTCGCCGTTCCACGCTCCGGGGACGTTGTGCATCGGCGCCGCGAGATATAGCTCACCGAGCCCGGCGGCTCTCACTCTGTTTCTGAAGTCGTCGAGGACGCGCCGCGCGTTTTCGATACTGCCGAGCCCCTTGACGAGCTTTTCCGGCATCCATATCGCGAACCACAGCTTCCCGTCGACGCGGTAATAGTTCTCACGCGGGAAATAGTTATTCAGGAAATACTCCGAGCCGCGGATGAAGCCCTCTTCGCTGAGCTCGCCGCTCAGGAGCGGGTCGTTCGGCTTGCGTCTTGTAGCCGGGTGGGCGTAGATCGGGTCGTGGTTGCACCACATCAGGGCGAACTTGAAATCCTTGTTGTTCTTCGCCCCGAGAAATCCCTTTTCAAGCGCGTTCAGCCTGTAGCCTCCGTCCTCGAACCAGTATGTGTCGAAGATGAAGCCGTCGATCCCGTACTCCTTTGCCGTGCGGATCTTGAGCTCCATCACGTTCGGGTCTGATTCGTCGGCGTACCCCCATACCGGGAGCTTCGGCTGATCGTGTCCCTCGAAGCGGGGGCGCGCGCACTTTGTGACTTCCCATTCTGTCCAGCCTTTGCCGTGCCACTCGTCGTTGCGGCGGTCGGGGTGCCAGTTCGGGAAATACCATGCCATTACGTCATAATCGCGCATTTCTGAAATACCTCTCATATCCTTTTCACGGAAATCTGTTTCCGTGTTCTGCTGATATTATAGCACATTCAGGACGGTCACACAATGGCGGGCTCAAACAGAAATATGTCAGAATCAAACATTTTTGCGGCGTCTGACGGACGCGGGCGTCACGCCGGTCTCCGCCTTGAAGCGCTTTGAGAAGGACGCGCTGTCCGGGAAGCCGCATAACTCCGCCGTTTCCGCGACCGTCCTCCCCTCCTCGGAGAGGAGTGCGAGCGCGCGGGAGACGCGTATCTTCATGACATACGCGTGAAGCGGCATGCCGACGGCGTTTCTTACAAGCCGCCCTGTATGGTTCGGATGGTAGCCGAAAGCGGCTCCGAGCGACGCGTAGGTCATTTTCTCCGACGCGTGTGAATTGATGTACGCGATAAGCTCATCCGCGCGCCGGTCGTTTGCCGCGGGGCGGGACGCTTTCGCGACGAGGGTTGTGAGGAGTCCTTTTGACACGAGGTCGGAGTTCACGCGGCACATCATGTACTCGTCGACAAGGCTCCGCATGAGCGTCTCAGTGTCGAACGCGCCGGGACGGTAAAACACGCCGTTGTCGTCCGCCCCGTCAGTGAACGCCGGGTATGAGCGCACGCGCGAGGCGTCGAAGTTCTCCGCTCTGTCCGGAATCAGCAGGGCCTCCCCGCCGCCCGTGAAATCGAAATTCAGCATGATCAGATCGACACTCTCCGTGATGTCCTGAAACCCGTAGACCTGTCCCGCCTGCCATATAATCAGCGTTCCCGGCGCGAGACGGTAGGAACGGCTTCCCACAGACAGTGTTCCGCCGCCGGAAATAATGTATACCGCGCGTGCGTCGTAAGCCGCGATGCCGTTGTAGCTGTAGTCCGGCGTCACGTGTATTGTTCTGGCGTAGCGGAGAAACGGCGATATCTCGTTTTTGTCTATACTGCGCATGACCTGTCTCCTCCTGATATATTACGGATATATTTTACATCACCGCAAGCGATATGTCAAGATGATACCCCGAAATCGCAAAAAAAGACCGCCGGCGCGGCGGTCTATTTGAGACATCGGTTACTTGTCGAGTGAGCTTACAAGGTCCGAGATGTCCTTCTCGACGATGCTCTTTATCTTGTCGGTAGTGGACGAGAAATTGTCGGTCATCTTGAGATAGGACTCCATGTACTTGTAGTACGTGTCCTGCGGCCAGACGGAGAGTCCGAGGTCATATGTCAGCGAGCCGAAGATGATATCGAGCATTTCCGCGGAATCCTCGTCGCGCGCGTATTTTGTCTTGAGGACGATCTCCTTGTAGGTCGGGAGAAGGTTCTGCTGTGAGTCGCGGCATAGCGCGTCGAGAAGAATACCGACATTCTCGTGTCTGTCCTCGGGGAGAGTGACCGGGATTGTCGCTACGGTTCCGCCGGAGGTCAGAATATAATAATTCTCCTGATTTTCGTCATACTTCGGGTACGGGAGAATTCCGATATCGAAGTTCGCGTCGCGGAAGTTCGCGACGCCTTTCAT
Organism: uncultured Eubacteriales bacterium; assembly: GCA_900546315.1. Lineage (GTDB taxonomy): Bacteria > Bacillota > Clostridia > Oscillospirales > CAG-272 > Flemingiibacterium. Next base: position 26,884 of record URCP01000019.1, on the reverse strand, counting down.
GGATGTGCCGTTGAACGCGGTCTGTTTGTTCTTGAAGAATGTGATAGCTTCGTTGCTTCCGTCGTGGGCATTCGCTTTTGCAATGTTGTAGAAGATATTCGTTCCGTTGTGGATGTTGAATATCTTCTCAAAAACGTCGAACGCGTAGGTGTTTCCGGGGATCGCGAACTGCGGGACGCCCTCACTGTCGGTCGAGATATACTTGACACCGCATCCGGTCACGAGAGAGCCGAAATGGAGCTTGACCGCGCCTGTCGTCGCGTACTGGTCGTTTCCGTCCATTGTTCCGTCACCGTTCAGATCCTTCACGAAGTTCTTCGCGATGGAGGCGTAGCCGTCGAGCGTCCACTTGTTGTCACGAACCATGTCGTAGAGGCTCTCGTCGAGGTTCAGGTCGGAGACCATGTCCTTGTTGAAGAGCATGACGAACCCGCGGCACACCATCGAAAGGGTGAAATCACCGACGGCGGCGAACTGCTTTCCGCCGATCTGGAACACTTCGTTCGCGTTGTTGTCCCACCATGAACGGCTCGTGTCCGCGAACTCAAGCGTGTCCCATGAGTCGAGGTAGCCCTGGCAGTAGAGACTGCTCACCGCCTCGTCGTGAACCATAATGATGTCGTACAGGTCGTCGCCGGACATGATGTAGCCTGACATTGAATTGCCGGGGTTCTCGACGAGTTCCTCGGTTATCTGACAGTTGTATTTCGCCTCCACGCGGCGGTTTCTCGCGTAGACTGCATCGTTGAGCTTGTCGCCGTTCTCTTCCTCTACGTCGAGGGTCTTTATTGTCCAGGTCAGCCACGAGTCGTCATAGTTGCAGAAGCGGAGGTTGAAGCCGTCCATGTCCTTTTCCGGGAGCGGGTATTTGTCGTACTCGGTCGGCTCGGCGGTTGTGTCGCTGACTGTCGTGTCGGTTCCGCCGCTTTTCGTGGTTTCGTCGTTTCCGGTTTCTGTCGAGCCGCAGGATGCGCAGGATAAGAGCATCGCCGCAAGAACACAGATTGTGATCATTCTTTTTTTCATATTGATTGTTCTCCTTATAGAATTAATTAATGTCAATATGGTAAACGTGTCTCAGAGCGGTCTCTGTACGTCCGCTCAGGATAGACGCCTGTCTCAGAGCTTCGTCGGTGTCAAAATCACCGGGGGCAGAGCACTCGACGCAGTACGGCGCGCCGTTTTCCGGTTCGATCGTGCGTATCAGCGAAAATCCGGCGTCGGACATTCTTGTGCCTTTTTCATCCTTTACGAGAGTCAGGCGCAGAATGGCGGAATACGCTGTTCCGACCGGATCCTGCATCGAGGAAGGTATGCACAGAAGGTTGCCGATTGAGTACGCGCAAAGCACGCCGCCCTTCACGTCATAGCCGTGCAGTATGTGCGGATGGTGTCCGACTATGCAGTCCGCGCCATATTCGCGTATCTTTTCCGCGAGCATGAGCGTGTACGGATCGGGTGTCGGGTTGTACTGACCGCCGCTGTGCATGACGACCACCGTGAAATCCGACTCTGCCTTCGCGTCCGCGATGTCGTTTCTCAGCATATCGAGGTGAGGTTTTATGTATCTGTCATATTCGTCGCTCGGATGACGGTAGAGCCGGTCGGTCTCGCGCCCGATTGTCTCCATGCTCTCAAGCAGATGTATCGATCCGGGAAGCGTCTCCTGCGGCTGGAAAAGATTCACGGTTCCGGAGAGATCGTCCGACAGGAATCTGTGATGTGCGAAGGCGTTTGTGCCGTATGTGTAGTTCACGAAAGAGACGCGTATGCCGTTCACCTCTGAGACGTACCAGCGCTTTTCTCCCGGTCTGTTGAGACCGGTGTGCGGGAGCCCGATTCTGTCAAGGTTGTCGAGCGTGCGGAATATTCCCTCTTCGCCGCGGTCCATGCAGTGGTTGTTCGCGAGGCAGACGAGGTCGAAGCCGTCGCGCTTTATTTCTTCCGCGAACTCTGTCGGTGAGTTGAAGCAGTATCGTTCGTTTGTGAATCCGAGATCCTCACCGGCTATCGGTGTCTCGAGGTTGCCGACGAGGTAATCGCACTCATTCAGTGTGTCGGATATCCGCGCGAACATACGCGAGAAGTCTCTTCTGCCGTTCACCGTACACATTTCCGCGTATCCTGGCTGACACATTATGTCTCCGGTGAAGCCTATAATCGCGCGTGTCATATTGTTTTCTCCATTCATTTCCTGATAAGATATTTTCTGAACCCTTCAAGGAAGCATCTTCCGGTCGCGACCAGTTTTTCCTGTGACACGACGTTTCCGGGCTCGCCGAAATATGTCGTCTCGAGAGTGAACGCGAGCTCCACGCCGGGAATGTCACGGCAGAACGAGCCGCAGCTCGTGCGTTCTTTGCCGATATTCCACTCAACGCCGGGGTCAATGTCGTTTTTCGTGCTGTATTTCATCGCGTCCGGCGTTATGGATTCTTCGAAGCATCTGCCGAAAAGTCTCATGTCGTCTAGCTTTTTCTCTGAATTCCTGACGCAGAAGATCTTGTCGTTCCTGCCCGAGATGTGCCACGGGGAGTGAAGGTCGAAGACGGCGAGGACGTCGCCCTTTCCGGCGATCTCCTTTACAGCGCGGACTCCGTTATATATCGTGTCAAGATAATCCCGGTTGTGGTCGTGCGGTCGACGGTTCTTGCCCTGATCCCCGGCGACCACGCCGTCGGCGTCAATGAATGGGATTGCTGTTATGCGTGTGTCCGGAATCGGATTTTTCAGGTATTCGTCGATGATACCCTCCATGATGTAATCGCCGGTCGCCTCGCAGGCGTGATGGCGCGCCGTCAGGATGATATTGCGTTTTCCCTCACCGATCACGGCGTACGGTATCGGCGTGCCCTTGTTGTCGTCGCAGAGATGCTTTACTTTTATCCCGCGGAGCTCGGCGAACTTGTGGAAGCGCGACGGGTGATAGAGCATATCATGCGCGAAGAAGACGTCGTTCTCGTTTTCTCCGAATGTGTAGGTGAAGCTGTTCGCCGCGGTCGCGGTGTCTGACCAGTTCCAATGATACAGGTCATGGCTGACTGCCGCTCCGAAGTATCCGACATAGCCTGGTTCCATCACGAAGCTGACAGTCTTTCCCGCCGCCCCTTTAACCTCGAATGCCCAGTAGAACCAGTCTCCCTCAGTGTCCCTGAGATCCGGGCTGAACACGACAGTGTCATCCGCGACAGATCTGATTATGGCGTTCCCGCCGCAAAAATCCGTGTTTATCGTCATTGCGTTCCCTCCGATCGTCTATTGACAAAATGGCGTCTGTATTGTATAATGTATACAGAGTTCCGGTAAGATAATTATAACATATATATTCAGCGAAAACCTTGACTGTATTTTCAAATACCTATAAAATAATGCACATATGATTATTACAGCATAATATTACAGGAGATAACGAGTTGAGCAGCACACATGAACACATAAAAAACTATATTGACTATCTTGTGAGGGAGCATTCCCTGTTCGTGACGATACACAGCCGCGGCGACAGATATCCGCCGATATGTGTCAGATACGCTGATTTCAATATGCACGTGAACAAGTTCTGCCTGTATATCAAGACAGACAGCGAAATATGGAAAAAATGCGTCCTCAGTCAGCAGAAGGTATGTGACAGATGCTCCGAGGGCAGCTGGCTCGGGATGTGCCATGCCGGCGTTGTGGAGTATGTTTACCCGATCCTGACCGAAGGCAAACCGGCTGACTTTGTCAGTGTGTCCGGATACCGCCCCGCGGAGGACTCAGTGCTTTACCCGAAGGCTATGCACAAGCTGTCGAAACTCTGCCGCGAATTCGGACTTGACCCGGAGGATGTCCGGAAGGTCTATGAGGCCCATCTGACGACCGACATCCCGGATAAAAAGAAGGTTGACACACTGATCGAGCCGCTTTGCGACATGATACGCCTTGAGTATCTGGAGACACGGGAATCTTCAGACAGACGCGGCGGGAGACCCGGACGGGATGACCTCTATTACCATATCTGCAACTCAATCCGCAATATGCATGACCATAAGATCAGTCTTGAGGGGATATGCGCACAGACGCACTACAGCGCGTCATATATAAGCCACCTCTTCAAAAGCCGGAGCGGCATGACGATAAATCAATACGTGAACGCCCTCCGGATAGACGAGGCGCGCGCGATGCTCGATTCGACCGATATGTCGATACAGGATATAGGCCTGACGGTCGGGTTTTCTGACGCGAATTATTTCTCGAATGTTTTCCGCGCGTCGGTCGGCGTATCCCCAAGAGAGTACAGGAACCGGTTCAGAAAGAGCGATAACGGCAAAGATCCGGAATGACAGAATTTTTACATACGGTTTCTTGAAATTGACGCGAAACTGTTTTATAATAGATATGGATACACTGCGGATACACTGAATAGTTGCGGCTGCCGCGGGAAAACGCGTGGTTTGCGGGGGATTTCTCTCCGGAAACGACTGTTGTTCAGTGTCTCCATTATACCTGTGAAATAATCTGACGGAGGAACACCGAATGTACAGGATACTGACAGTAGACGACGAAGAGCGCATACGCGCGCTTATCCGGAAATACGCCGAGTTTGAGGGGCACGAAGTGACAGAGGCGGCTGACGGCATGGAAGCCGTTAAGCTCTGCCGCGAGAAGACCTTCGATATAATAATTATGGATATAATGATGCCGGAGCTTGACGGCTTCTCCGCCGTCCGCGAGATACGCAAGTTCTCGGAAACACCGATAATAATGCTGTCCGCCCGCGGCGAGGAATACGACAAGCTGAACGGCTTCGGTCTCGGAATTGACGACTATGTGGTCAAGCCCTTCTCCCCGAAGGAGCTGATGATGCGCATAGACGCCGTGATGAAACGCTCCCGCCCCGCCGCCGCGCCCACTGAGAACAAGCATGAGATCGTCGAGATAGAGGGACTCAAGGCGGATATAACAGCGCGGCTGGTTTACGTGGACGGGAAGCGTGTGGATATGTCGCCGAAAGAGTACGATCTGTTTTTCTATATGCTGAAGAACAAGGGGATCGCGCTGTCGCGTGAGAAGCTGATAACCGAGGTCTGGGGATATGATTTCTACGGCGACGACCGCACTCTTGACACCCATATAAAGCTGCTCAGGAAGAGTCTGGGTGAGTACGCGAGGCTGATCGTCACCCTAAGAGGGGTGGGCTACCGGTTTGAGACAAAATAAGCCCGCCGGCCGGGGGATGGCGGTCTGGGATTCCGAAAAGCTGGTGAAACAGCGCGAGAAGATAAGAAAGCGCGGCTCGCGTATCGGCATACGCTGGAAGGTGTTCTCTTACCTGATACTTTTTCTCGTGATACTTCTCGTGATACTCTGGTGCTTTCAGGTCGTGTTTTTCGGGAATATCTACAAGAGGATAAAGACCGGCGAGATCATGCGCGCGGCGGATATCATGACCTCGGCCTGCGACCTTGCCCCTGTGCAGCTCAGTATGCTGGCTGAGAGGATAGCGCAGGACTATGACGTCTGCATCCTTATGTACGAGGTGGACGGCGCGGCGTTCAGCCGTATGACGTCGAAGCATTACCGTTCGGACTGTGTGGTTCACAGGATGGATGAGCAGAATATCGCGTGGCTGTATTATTACGCGAAGCGCAGCGGCGGTGAAAAGATGACGGTGTTTCCGCTGAACGATCTCAGGTACAGCGAAAACAGTTCCGGGACGTATACTGGCAGAGTGGTGGTCGACAATTCCGGAGAGGGAATAATCTATACCCGTGTCGGAAGACCCGCGGGGCGGCAGACCGACATACTGCTGATACTGAACACGACGATATCCCCGGTGGGCTCGACCATAAAGACGCTCAGGACACAGCTTATAATCGTCAGTGTGATAATGACGGCGGCAGCGCTTCTGCTGTCCTTCCTGCTCGCGAGAAAGGTCTCAAGACCGATCATACGGATAAATTCCGGCGCCAGATTGCTGGCGGAGGGAAACTATGACGTGCGTTTCGGTGTCGGAGGATACCGCGAGATCGCCGAGCTGTCAGACACGCTGTCTGTCGCGGCGGAGGAGCTGTCAAAGACCGGAGCGCTCCAGAGGGAGCTTATCGCGAACATTTCGCACGATCTGCGCACGCCGCTGACCATGATCGGCGGCTACGCCGAGATGATGCGGGATATACCCGGCGAGAACACTCCGGAGAATATGCAGATAATCATCGACGAGACCAAGAGACTGACGTCTCTGGTCAATGATCTTCTTGATATATCGAAGCTGCAGTCCGGCACACAGACTCTCACTCTTTCGGATTTCAATCTGACAGAGACGATACGCGAGGTCATCGGGCGTTTTTCGAAGCTGACGGAGCAGGACGGGTGGACTATAGATTTCACGGCGTCCGAAGAGGTGATCGTCAACGCGGACCGCACGCGGATATTACAGGTCGTCTACAATTTCATCAACAACGCGATAACGCATTCGGGAGGGGACAAGCTCGTCGAGGTACGCCAGATCGTCAGCGAGCGCGACGGAAAAAAAGTAGTCCGCATCGAGGTGACCGACCACGGAGAGGGCATACCGGAGGAGAACCTGAAATACATCTGGGACCGCTACTACAAGGTTGACAAAACGCATCGCCGTGCCGTGACCGGCTCCGGACTCGGTCTGTCGATCGTCAAGAGCATACTCGAGATGCACCACGCGAGATACGGCGTCGAGTCGGAGGTCGGTAAGGGCTCCACCTTCTGGTTCGAGCTGTGAGGAGCGGCTACTTGAAAAAACAGTAAAAGTCCATGTAGAAAACAGTATTTTTCGGCGAAAACTCTTGACAAAAGCATCACTGTACTGTATCATTTATACAGCGGGATATATATCCCGGAATATAATGTATAATGACTGAAAAGGAAACAAGATTATGAAACCACTGAGATACCGCGAGGTTCATCTCGACTTTCACACTTCCGAGGCGGTCCCGTCCGTCGGGGACAAGTTCGACAAGGCGCAGTTCCAGGCTGCTCTCAAAGCCGGTCACGTCGACTCGATTACCGTTTTCTCGAAGTGCCACCACGGCTGGGCGTATCATCCGTCGACGGCGAACGAGATGCACCCGAAGCTGAAGTTCGACCTTCTCGGCGCACAGCTTGAGGCTTGCCGTGAGATCGGCGTCAACGCGCCGGTGTATCTCTCCGCCGGACACGACGAGAAGTACGCGCGCCGCCATCCGGAGGACATCGTGAAGTGGCATCCCGGAGACGGAGCCGATTTTCTGAACGCCGCGTATTATCATCTGATCTGCTACAACACGCCGTATCTCGATTACCTGATGGCTCAGGTCGAGGAGGTCATGCAGAAGTACAATCCGAGCGGAATATTCCTCGATATCTCGGCTCCACGCGCCTGCGTGTGCAACCGCTGCATTGAGTCGATGAGAAAGCTCGGTCTCGACCCGAGAAACCCGGAGGACGTGAAGAAGCACGGCGACATGGTCTACGCCGAGTACTGCCGCCGCACCGAGGAGGTTGTGCACAAGTACAACCCGGAGGCGACGATCTTCCATAACGCCGGAAATATCACGCGCGGCCGCCGTGACCACGCGCATTTCGACACGCATCTTGAGCTTGAGAGCCTTCCGACCGGCGGATGGGGATATGACCACTTCCCGATGTCCGCGGCTTACTGCCGTACGCTCGGCATGGAGTTCCTCGGCATGACCGGAAAGTTCCACACGACGTGGGGAGAGTTCGGCGGGTTCAAGCATCCGAACGCGCTCAGATACGAGGCGGCGCTGTCGATAGCCGAGGGCGCGAAGTGCTCGATCGGCGACCAGCTCCACCCGACCGGCGAGATGAATATGTCGACCTATGAACTGATAGGCAAGGCGTACGCGGAGGTCGAGGCGAAGGAGCCGTATGTCCGCGGGGCGGAGCATATCGCCGACATCGCGATACTCAGCGCCGAGGCGTTCTCGAACAGCCCGGACCGCAATTGCCCGTATGACGTCGGCGCGTCGAGGATTCTCCTCGAGGGCAAGCATCTCTTTAACCTCGTCGACCGCGAGGAGGACTTCTCGAAATACAAGCTCCTTATCCTCCCGGATATCATCCGCGTCGACGACGAGCTGAAGTCGCGCCTCGAGAGATACCTCGAGGACGGCGGAAAGATTCTCTGCTCCGGCGAGTCGGGGCTGAAGACCGCCTCGGACGAGTTCGCTCTCGATCTCGGCGCCGTCTGCGAGGGAAAGAACGAGTTCATGCCGAACTATATGATACCGGAATACGAGGCTGTCAACGGCAGAACCGCGTATGTCATGTACAAGCAGGCGATGAACATAAAGCCGACGACCGGAAGCGTTGAGGCGACCCTTGAGGAGACCTACTTCAACCGCACCCCCGACCACTTCTGCTCGCACCAGCACACGCCGAACAACCCCGGCGCGGACAGAGCCGGAGCGGTTCTGACAAAGAACACCGGATACATCGCGTGGAACGTCTTCCACGACTACGCGGACAAGGGCTCGTATCACCTTAAGGAGCTTGTTCTCCACATGATAGACAATCTTCTCGGCGACGACCGTTCGGTGAAGGTGAATCTCCCCGACCGCGGCATCGTCACTTTCACGAAGCAGGAGGACGAGTCGAGATATATCGCGCACCTTCTTTTCGCGCACACGTCCAAGAGGGGCGCGAACATCGAGGTCATCGAGGATATCATCCCGCTCTGTGAGATAAAGCTCGACGCGAGACTCCCGAAGGCGCCGAAGCGCGTTTATAAGGCTGAGTGCGAGGACGGAAAGATCGTGACGACCGACCTTGACTATAAGTTTGAGAACGGCGTCGCGTCGGTCGACGTCGGAAAGGTAACAATGCACGCGATGGTCGTGTTCGATATCTGAAGCTGAGGTGAGCGTATGAATCTCATACCCGACAGAATACCCGAAACCGGGGATTACTACTGCACATGGGCGACGCAGGCGCGCATCAGACCTATGGAGATGGGCGACGACGCGAAGGACGTCCGTGAGAATATGAACGAGGATGTGCTTTTCGGAGAGAGGGGTATTCTTTCAGAGTATATGAAAGAGATCCGCCCCGATCTCATCGCGCTTCTCGACGACGGCTGGGACGTTCCGCCGGGGACGAGAAACCCTGAGAATACCGGGCGCTTCGGCTCGCTCGAGCCCGACCCCGCGAGGTTTCCGTCCTTCACCGGAACCCCGGAGGAGCGGCTCGGAAAGATATGCCGGAAGATAAGCTCGCTAGGATGGAGGGGCACGGGCGTATGGGTCGCGTGCCAGATGCCGTTCGCCGACGGTCAGCCGCCGGAAACTCCGGACAAAGCCAGAGAATACTGGGAGGACCGCGCCGCGATGTGCTCGCGCGCCGGGATATCCTACTGGAAGGTCGACTGGGGAAGAATGTCGGAAAACGCGGATTACCGCGTGATGCTGACAGAGAGCGTGCGGAAGCGCGCGCCCGGTATGATGATCGAGCACTACCCGCGCGGAATGTACCCGCCGTTCGGAAAGTATGTCTGCGGCGAGGACAGAATGATAGATGACGAGATCATGTATAACCGAAGGATACTTGAAAACTCGGACTTTCTCCGGACATACGACGTTCTCGGCGAGTTTTCGACGGCGATAACAATGAATCGGGTCGGACTTCTCGCGGGGAGTGGGCTTTGCGCGTCGGACAGGTGCCGCGGGATACTCAACGTCGAGGACAGCGTGTATCTCGGCGCCGCGCTCGGCTGTTCGGTCGGCGTCATGCGGCATCAGCGCTTCGAAAAGGGGCGCGGGAGGGAGAGCACCGCGAGATACGCCGAGGTTGTCCGCGCCGTCAGATGGCACCGCATCGCTCCGCCGTTCGCGTTCAGATCGGACGAGGTGCGTGTGTCGGACAGACTTCTGACCGACAGCTACGCCTACCCGCCCCGCGAGCCGGACGTCTGGCCGTTTGTCGCCGGGAAAACGATGTCGTTCAGGGCTCCGGAGGCGATCTCGAGGCGCTGTGAGCTGCCGCGCGCGGAGGGGGACGCGATACCGTTCCTCGCCGCGTCGAAAAATCCGCTGACCGGCGCGTATTCGATAGCGGCTCTTGACCGTACGACCGGCGGCAAGAAGCTTGAATACCTCCCGGCGAAGGTCTCGGCGTATGCAGGCGAGCCGTGCGACATCGGAGTTTTCGGAAGGTATGAGACGCTGACGCTGGAGTTCGACCGGGACATATCCGGAAAACGCGTTCTCATGCAGGACATTTTCTCCGACAGCGCCGAGGACGTCACCGCGGGCGTTCGGCGTGTCTCCGGGCGGCTCGTCATACCCGGAGAGCTTATTGACAGGATCTGCGACAGGCACGACCCGGGCGACACGTCCGCCCCGGGTATTGCCATAAAACTCGCTGACTGAATTATTTTTTGAAAGGAAATTTCAATGTACGAACTTAAAGCAACCGCCGGCTTCGACGCCGCGCTGACCGAGGAGAATACCGCTCCCGGCATAGTCACCCTTAAGCTCACGGCAAAGTCTGAGACCGCGAAGAAGCTCGAGATCAGAGTGAAGTGGTACACCGAGGACATCGGCGTCAACGCCGTGTGGAGCCCGCTCTCCTGCAGAAACAAGACCGTGCGTCCTGACTGGGGCGGATATTACGACTCGTACGCCATGCGTTCCTGCCCGGTGCTGTCGAACGTCGCGTATGATGACACGAACCGCATGACCATCGCCTGTTCCGACGCGAAGCACGTCGTGGCAATCCGCTCCGGCGTCGTCGAGGAAAACGCTAAACTTGTGAACGAGGTCATGATCAATGTCAACTGCGCGATCTCCGATTATACGGCGGAGATACGCGTCGATACCCGCGAGATCCCGTTCTACAGGTGTGTCGAGGACGTTTCGAAGTGGTGGGAGACATTTGACGGCTATACTCCCGCCGTCGTTCCGGATGCCGCGCGTGAGCCGCTTTATTCCGCCTGGTACAGCTTCCATCAGCAGATTGACGTTCCGCGCATCGTCGACGAGTGCAGATTTTTCGCCGATCTCGGGTGCAGGTCGATCATTGTCGACGACGGCTGGCAGACCGACAACAACGCCCGCGGCTACGCGTACTGCGGCGACTGGGAGGTTACTCCGGTCAAGATCCCGGACATGAGGGCGTTCGTCGACGCCGTCCATGAGACCGGGCTCAAGTTCATACTCTGGTACTCGGTCCCGTTTGTCGGCGAGCATTCGAAGGCTTATGAGCGCTTCAAGGACAAGATGCTCGGCGGCTGCGGCATGGACAAGACATATACGCTCGACCCGCGCTACCCGGACGTCCGCGAATATCTCATCGACATATACAGACGCGCGAAGCTCGACTGGGGTCTTGACGGCTTCAAGCTCGACTTCATCGACAGCTTCTATCAGAAGGATGAGATCAGGGAGGGCATGGATTACGTCTCGGTCTACGACGCCGTCGACAGACTGATGAAGGACGTCCTCGCGGAGCTCAGAAAGATCGATCCCGAGATACTGATCGAGTTCAGACAGGGATATATCGGTCCTCTCATGCGCACGTTCGGAAATATGCTGAGGGTCGCGGACTGCCCGAACGACTCGCTGTCGAACCGCGTCGGCTCGCTCTCGCTCAGAATGACGAGCGGCGGGACTGCCGTTCATTCGGATATGGTCATGTGGAACTACTCGGAGCCGGTCGAGCTCGCGGCGTTCCAGCTCACGAATATCCTCTTTGCCGTGCCGCAGGTCTCGGTGCTGCACGACAGGATGCCGGCCGACCACGCGAAGATGGTGAAAAGCTATCTCGCGTTCTGGACCGCGAACAGGAACGTCCTGCTCGACGGCGAGATGTTCTACAAGGGCTACGCCGCGGATTACAACTATGTCTCGTCGAAGCTCGGAAATACTCAGGTCGGCGCCGTGTATTCCGGCAGGATCGCGTACATAAATGAGCTGACCGACAAAATTTCCGTCGTGAACGCGTCGATGGACAAGGATATCATATTCGATCTCGGCGGAAAGAGCGCCAGGTATGACTACACGGTTCTTGACTGCATGGGCGGGAAGGTCTCCGAGGGACGCCTCGCCGCTGACTTCACGCGTATAGCGGTGCCTGTCAACGGGCGCGTCGAGCTTGTCAGAGCCTGAGCGCATATATAACGCCATTTTATGACTTCAATACCGGGTATAAATTTTAATTATATCCGGTATTTCATCATTGTATAGAGAAAATCGCCTTTGGGGTTTGACAAAATCTTTTTTTGTGGTATAATATATACAGGAAACACTGATTCAAGGTTGTTTTCGCAGGACAGCAAAAATACAGAGCCGGAAGGCTGAAAGGAATTCTGAAAATGCTTACTTCGATCGTCGGTATAAACTGGGGAGACGAGGGCAAGGGCCGCATGGTCGACCTTCTCTCCGAGGAACAGGATATAGTCTGCCGTTATCAGGGCGGCAACAACGCGGGTCACACCGTCATAAATTCGAGAGGAAAGTTCATCCTCAACCTTCTCCCGTCCGGCATACTCCGCCCGGAGATTGTCAATATCATGGGCAACGGCATGGTCGTCGACCTGAAGCACCTCTATCACGAGGTCGGACGCCTTGTCAAGGCGGGCGTCGTCATCACGCCGGATAACCTCAAGATAAGCGACCGCGCGTGCATCACTCTCCCGTACAGCGTCATTCTCGACCGCCTCGAGGAGTGGAGACTCGCCGACAAGGCTTACGGCTCGACCGGCCGCGGCATCGCTCCTTCATACGGCGACAAGTACATGAAGAAGTCGGTCAGAATGGGCGATATCTTCTATCCGGACGCTATGCACGAGAACCTGAAGGGGCTTGTCGAGTACAAGAACCTCATGATCAGAAGCGTTTACGGCGAGCTCCTGAAGGACGAGGAGAAGGCGCGCTTCAAGCTCGGAAAGGACTCCGGCGACGAGTCGTACTATGATCAGTTCTTCAAGAACGGAGAGCTTTCCTATGACGCTATCGCGGCTTGGGTCGACAAGTACGCGGGATACTTCAAGGATTATATCGTCGACACCGGCGTTTACCTGACCGACGCTCTGGCGCACGGCAAGCGCGTCATGTTCGAGGCTCAGCTCGGAGCGCTCCGCGATATTGATTTCGGTATCTATCCGTATACCTCGTCGTCCTCGACGATCGCTTCCTACGCTCCTATCGGCGCGGGCATCCCGGGTGTCAGACTTGACAGAACCGTTGGTATCATGAAGGCTTATTCCTCCTGCGTCGGCGCGGGACCGTTCACCGTTGAGATGTTCGGCAAGGAAGCGGACGACCTCAGAGGCGCGGGCGGAGAGTTCGGAGCCGCTACCGGAAGACCGAGAAGAGTCGGCGCGTTCGACGTCGTCGCCTCGAAGTACGGCTGCCGCGTTCAGGGCGCGGACGAGATCGCGTTCACGAAGCTCGATATCCTCTCCTACATGGAGAAGATCCCGGTCTGCGTCGCGTATGACATCGACGGCAAGCGCACGACCGATTTCCCGGTCGGCGAGGCGCTGAACCGCGCAAAGCCGGTATTCGAGTATCTCGACGGCTGGCAGTGCGATATCTCCGGCTGCCGCAAGGTCTCGGATCTGCCGAAGAACGCCCTCGATTACATCCGCTACTGCGAGAAGGCGGTCGGGTGCAACATCAGATACGTATCGGTCGGCGCTGAGAGAGAAGCTTACGTCGATATGGCTGAGAGCAAGTAAATAGTCTGAAAATAAATTTTCAGACCAAACAGTTTTGAGGCTTTCACGACATGGGGTCGTGAATTTTGAAAGACGGACAAGCCGTCTTTCAAAACCGCCTCAAAACTGTAAGCTTGTACGAAAGGTATGGTCATAAAAATGAAAACGGAGAAGGTCGCGAGGTCTTCTCCGCTTTTTTTAATAATAAGGATATGTCAATAGCTTATGCTCTTGACATATCCTTAATTTTGTGGTATAATTCAGATAATCACTCGTACCATGCGTCGACGATCTTCTGGTAAGCCGCGAGAGCCTTCGGACCGCGCGAGTTTATATAGGACGCGAGGTCGGTCGACTTCTTCTCGGTGAGGTTCCAGAGGGTGAACGGGATATCGCTGTTCGAGGAGTGGTAGACCACCGCGAACTCGACTCTGATGCCGTCGAGCAGGGTCTCATACATTTCGACAGAATCCTCGTCGCGGAGGAGCTTGTTCTCCATGACAGTCTCATAGATAGCCGGTCTGACGCTGTTGTAGCTCTCGATAGCGAGCGCCTCGGTGATCAGTCCGGTGAAATCCGGGTCGGCGACAGTGAGCGGTATGCCGAGCATTCCGGTTCCGCCGCTGACGCTCGTGTAATAGTGCTCCTGGTTCTCGTCATACTTCGGGAACGGAAGCATACCGTAGTCGTCCTTCATATCGCGGAAGTAGAGCAGCGCGTCGGACAGGAATCCTGCGTAGAACAGGCTCTGACCGTTCGCGAACATCTTCGCGATTGCCGCTTCCTTGGCGACCGGCTTTACATAGCTGCGGTTGCCTTCATAGCAGAGCTTGTTGACCTTCTCGACGATGTCCTGCATCTTTTCGGTGTAGATCTCGATCTTGACCTCTCCGTCCTTTGAGACGCTGACCATGTCCTGATCGCAGGAGTAGGTGAAGATTCCGACGCTTCCGAAGGACGCCATGAAGCCGTAGTTGTCGTTCTCGTCATACTTCGAGTCGCCGTTGATGTCCTGAGTCGCGTTTTCGGTCACCTCGAGGAGCTTGTCTATAGTCCACTTGCCCTTCCGCACGAGGTCGTACATGCTTTCCGTCAGGTATTTCTCCGCGAGTCTGTGGTTGTAGAACATACAGTGGGTGAAGAGCATTCCGGTGTAGGGGATGTAGTTCAGCTGGAGGTAGCACTGACCGTTGACTGTGAGCTGTTCGGTCGCGCGCTGGTTCCACCACTCGGCGGTGAGGTCTATGTCCTTGAAGTCATAGAAGTTCGCGAGAACACCGGAAGTCGCGAGCGTGGAGCCGCCGCTCATTGACGGCCAGACGAGGTCGTACGGGCAGTCGCCGGCGAGAACCGAGGACTTCACGAGAGAGACTATCTCTCCGCCCGGCTTCGTCTCGGCTGTGATCTTGACATTGTAAATGTCCTCTATCTTGCGGTTACGGTTGTAGACGGTGTCGTTCACGATATCTCCGTTGACCTCGGTCGCATTCAGCTCGTTCGGCGCGAGGGCGGACATTGACGAGTCGCTGACGCCGAGCATCGTGTAGGCGCGGCCGCCGAAATCCTCTTTTCTGAGGGATGAGAGCGGATCCGGAGCTGCTGTTTCCTCGGTCGTCGTGCCTGAATCTGTCGCGGCGGAGGGCGTCGTTTCGTTTCCGCCGGAGGATGTCCCGCCGCAGGAGACGGTCGCGAGCAGGATCGCGGCGAGAAGCGCGGAGAGGATCTTCTTGTTTGTCATGATGGTGTTCCTTTCTTGGTTTACTGTTAGCATACTATCGCGGCAGAGGGATATTTAATTTCAACAGCGCTTCAATAAGGTAAAGTCATAAAATGCCAAAAGCTTTGCCTCTGTCTGACGATATTGTATGTATTGTATATATTATAGCATATTATTCGCATATCCGTCAAGACCTCTGTATAAGCAAACAGGGGCGAGAAATCAACATTTCGGGAGGGTTATCCGATGTATATAAACGATATGGGCGAAAAGATCGTATACGACAACTGGGGATTCTCGCCGTCGAGCGAGTTCTTCGATCTGGCGCAATTCGGAATAACTAATCCGAACCCACGGTATTACATCAGCTATTATCCGATAATCGGAACGAGACGCTGCTACTACGTTTTCGAATACGTGATCTCCGGCGCCGGGTACATCGAGATGAACGGCGAAAAGATACGTGTCGAAGCCGGGGATTTCTATTTCTACCATAAGAACGCGAAGCTGACATATTATTCCGACCCGGACGACCCGTACAAAAAAGTCTGGGTCAACGTCCGAGGAACGCTTATCGACAGCCTTGTGGATTCATTCGGACTCGGGATGTTCATTCACAAAAAAATGAACTGCGAGGACATCTTCCGAGAGCTCCACAGCCTTCTCGAACCAGCCGGAAACTCTCCGGAGCCCGAAACCATGCGCCGTGCCGCGAGGATAATCTACCGCCTGATCGACATGGCGGCGAACGAAAAGCAGCTCTTCGGAACGACGACGCGCGCGTCCTCCGCTGAGAGAATACGCGGTTTTCTCGACGCTCACCTTATGCGCGGCGTGACACTTCGCGAGGTCGCGGCGGCGAACTATATCAGCGAGATGCACGCGATCCGCGTATTCAGCGAGGAGTACGGCATGACGCCGATGAAGTATCACCGCGAGAGAAGGCTCGCCGAGGCGAAGGAGTTTTTAGCGTCCGGCAGTATGACGATAAAGGAGGTCTCCGACGCGTTCGGCTATTCGGACAGGCGGCATTTCACGAGCGTTTTCAGGCGCGAGTACGGGATGACCCCGGCGGAATACCTGCGCTCGCTCGGGAGGGACAAGTGAGAAGCCCGTTAATATCAACAATTTTTGCGTGAAAAAATCTACACCCGTGCCGTGAGTTATGACTTGACCCGGCCATATTATTGTGGTAAAATATATACGGATACTTTTCTTCCCTGAAAGGAATATGATATGAACAAATTATACGCATTCGTAAAGGAACATATACTGTCAGACCTCGGAGTCGGCGTGAACCTAGTCCGCGGCAGGAGCGGAAAGCTCACCGAGTTCACCGAGACCGAGGAGGACGGACGCATAATCTGCGCCTACACGCCCGCGGCGGGTCTCGAATCGCTCACAATAACCGCGAAGATCGGAGAGACCGGAATCGTACTTTCGATCGACGCCCGCATAAACGCCGGAAACGGGTATGCCTGCGGCTTCGCGCCGGAGAACGCCGTAGTCATGGATCTCGGCGACCTCACGCCGGACGCAATGCTCGGCAGCCGTCACGACGGTCCTTGGTGGATGTACCCGACGTTTGTGAAGGATTTCTCCGCTCTCTCTCCGCGCACTCAGTCGCTGCTTATAAAATCGGGTGCTCTGCACTATCATCTGCTCCCGCTGACCGGCGACAACTTCCGCTGCGAGTTCGGCGAGGGAAAGCTCACGCTGACCTCCGACACGAGCGGAATTTGCAGACTGACAGGCGACTTCCTCGCGATTGCCGCGTCGACCGAGCCTTACAGCGCCGTTGACGACAACTTCGCGAACGCGCGCGAGTGCGGCGCTATCCGCGTGCCGCTCAGACACGAGAGACATATGCCCGAGTTCTTCGACGGTTTCGGCTGGTGCACGTGGGACGCGTTCTACGCCGACGTCACGAGCGCGAAGATCTACGAAAAGCTCGACGAGTTCAAGAAAAAGAACATTCCGGTGAAGTGGGTCATAATCGACGACGGCTGGATGACCACGAGAAACAGCATGCTCGCAGGCTTCGACGTCAACCTGACGAAGTTCCCGGAGGGACTGAAAGCTACCATCTCGAAGATGAAGAACGTCTATGGCGTCGAGAAGGTCGGCGTCTGGCACGCGTTCAACGGCTACTGGAACGGCGTCGACCCGGAGAGTCAGCTCTACAGCGTGCAGAAGGAGAATCTGTTCATAACCCCGTCCGGAAAGGCGCTCCAGTCGCTTGACGAGGACAAGGCGTTCAGGTTCTGGGACACCTGGCACTCCTTCCTCGCGGACTGCGGAGTCGATTTCCTCAAGGTCGACAATCAGTCGTCGAACTCCGGACACATCCTCGGAGCGATCGCGACCGCCGAGGGCTGCCGCATAGCTCACCGCGCGCTCGAGCGCTCGATCGAGAAGAATTTCGGCGGCGCGGTCATCAACTGCATGGGCATGGACATGGAGAACGTCCTCGCGAGACCCGGTTCCGCCGTGTCGAGAAACAGCGACGACTTCTTCCCGAAGCGCGAGCGCGGATTCATAAAGCACCTGACCCAGAACGTCTACAACGCGGTCTGGCACGGAAAGATATATTACTGCGACTTCGATATGTGGTGGTCCGACCACGAGTCGGCGTACCAGAGCGGCGTTCTGCGCGCAATTTCCGGCTCGCCGGTTTATGTCAGCGACGCCATCGGAAAGTCGAAGCGCGAGACAATTATGCCGGTCATCGAGAGCGACGGAAGAGTCATGCTCTGCGAAAGGGCGGCGAGACCGACGACCGACTGCCTCTACACCGACTGCTCCGCCGAGAACAAGCTCCTCAAGATCTGGAACCGCAGCGGCGCGAACTTCGCCCTCGCGGCGTTCAACGTCTCTGACGGGGACGTCACCGACAAGGTCGATTTCGGCTGTATTCCGGGGCTTTCCGATAAGGCAGGTTATGTCGCGTACGAGTATTTCACGAAGACGTTCATCCGCGTCAGCTGCTATGAGGACATCGACGTCACGCTGCCGCGCGACGGGGTCGCCGTGTGGTCGATCTATCCGATACTCCGCGACGGGGACGATGAGGAGGAGTACATCCTGCTCGGGGACACCGAGAAGTATGTGCCGATCGCTTCCGAGTACAAGGTGAAGAAGCTCGTTTCCGAGCTCCCGCTCTGATGATCGGTTAAACGAATATTGGCTGTCACGCTGGCGCGCGGCAGCCTTTTTAACGCTTTAACATGATGGCGTTCTGACGAAAGGAATTGTCAGGACATCCTTTTTTCTGTACAGACGCGGAACAGTCTGTGAATTTTTCCTCCGGCGCTTGACAGAGACCGGGACTTGTGCTATAATATTTGCGTTAGCAGATGCTAACTCAATATATGATAAATCCCGGAGGGAAAATGAAAGGGATAAAGAAGATAATACTTATCGTTATCGGCTCGATAGGGTTGGCGCTCGGAGCTGTCGGCGCGGTGCTGCCGCTGATACCGACCGTGCCGTTCCTGCTGCTCGCGGCGTACTGCTTTGCACGAAGCTCGGAGAGGCTGAACAGGTGGTTCACCGGCACGAAGCTTTATAAGGACAATCTCGAGAGTTACGTCAGAGGCGAGGGAATGACCGTGCGGACAAAGGCGAAGATCATGATAACCGTGACGATCCTGATGGCGGTCGGCTTCGCGATGATGAGCCGGGTTCCTGTCGGGAGGATAATACTCGCCGTCGTCTGGGCGGCGCACTGCGTGTACTTCGTCTTTTTTGTCAGGACGAAGGACGCGGCGGAGAACTGATCACAACGGAGTTATATAAATGAAAAAAGCAATCCTGTCGGTGAGCTACGGCTCTTCCGACAAATCACAGATCGAAAACACCATAGACCGGGTCGAGAACGAATACAGGCGCGCTTTCCCGGAGACGGAGATACGCAGGGCGTTCACGTCGAGGCGGGTCATAGAGGCTCTGCGGAGCGCCGGGACGCCGGTCGATACCGTTCCCGAGGCGCTCGACAGGCTCTGCCGCGACGGTTTCGACCACGTGTACATACAGCCGACTCACATAATAAGCGGCGGCGAGTACGACAGCATACGCGACTGCGCGGCGGCGAGAGATGACAGGTTCAGAGTGATACGCGTCGGAGGACCGCTTCTTGACGGTGAGAGCGACAACGAGTTCGTCTGCCGCTTCTTCGCGTCGAGGTACGGCTCCGCCGGTCAGGCGATAGTTCTCGTGGGGCACGGGTCGGACCATACGGACAACAAAAAGTACGGCGAGCTTCAGGAGACGGCGAAAAGGCTCGGTTTTGACGAGATATTCGTGATGACGCTTGAGGCGTCGCCGTCGCTTGACGATATTCTGCCGGAGATACGTGCCGCGGGATTCGGAAAGGTTCGTTTGATACCGCTACTGTTCGGCGCCGCCGGTCACGCTAAACGTGATATCGCCGGGGACGAACCAGAGAGCGTCGCGTCGAGGTTCCGCGCGGCGGGATTCGAGGTTGAAAGCGTCGTCAAGGGGCTCGGGGAATACCCGGAGTTCGCAGCACTCTACGCCGCGCACCTGAGACGCGCGGCAAAATAAGAAAAAAAGAGGAAAAGAAATGGAAAAGATCGTAATAATATTCTCGACAATAACCGGAAACGGTTACAAGCTCGCCGCTGCCGCCGCGGACGTCATTCCGGATCACGCCGGACCTTACAACATAAGATACGTGAACGACGAGGTCATCGATACCTTCGACACATTCGTCCTCACCTACTGGTGCGACAAGGGGAGCGCCGACCCGGACACGATAGAGCTTATCGGAAAGCTCCGCGGCAAGAAGCTGATCGTGATAGGCTCGCTCGGCGTCGCGCCGGACACTAAGCACGGACAGGACGTTTTCGCCAGAGTCTCGGCTCTCGCGTCAAAGGACAATATCCTCCTCGGGCACTTCCTGTGCCAGGGCGCGATCGACCTTGCCCGAACCGGAAAGAAGCTCAGTGAAGAGAAGATAACGCCGGAGCACTTCGAGAGACAGAAGCTCTCACAGGGACACCCGGACGAAAAGGACCTCGCCGCCTGCCGCGAAGCGGTGAAGGAATTTCTCGCGAAGAGATGACGAACGCGAAGAAATATGTGCGCGGCGTGATCGTGATCGCGGTTCTGCTCGCGCTGAGCCTTGCCGCCGTCATCGTGTGCGTCGGGATCGGAACAATAGAGTTCTCACCGCGTGAGGTCGTGCGGGCGATCTTCGTTGAAGATGATTCAACGGCGCGGCTTATCGTCTGGAATCTCAGATTTCCGCGGATACTGACCGGCGGGCTTGTCGGAATCTGTCTCGCTCTCGCGGGATGTATTCTTCAGGGGGTCATGCGCAATAACCTTGCCTCACCGTCTACCATCGGCGTCACCGGCGGAGCGAGCTTTGTCGGGTATCTGACGCTCGTGGTCTTTCCGTCATACTCGTACCTTCTCCCGATCGGGGCGATGGCGGGCGCGTTCGTGACGACGATGCTCATTTACGCGCTCGCGTACCAGAAGGGCGTCAGTCCTGTGCGGATGATACTCTCGGGCATGGCGGTCTCGGCGCTGTTCGGCGCGTTCAACGACATAATAAAGACGCTGTTCGCGGAGTCGCTCGGAAACGCGTCCGGGTTCCTCGTCGGCGGGCTCAACGGGTGCGGGTGGAAGAGCTTTTATATGATACTTCCGTACGCTCTCGCGGGAATGGCGATCTGCCTGTTCCTGCCGTCGAAGATGAACATTCTCATGCTCGGGGACGAGACGGCGAACTCGCTCGGGCTGCGGACTGAGCTTTTCAGATTTATTCTCATCGCGGTATCGTCGCTGCTCTCCGGAGCGGCTATCGCGGCGGTCGGAATGCTCAGCTTTGTCGGGCTTATCGTGCCGCATATCGCGAGACTGCTCGTCGGGTCGGATCACAGGTTTCTCTTTCCGGCGTCGACGTTGCTCGGGTTCTCGCTGATTGTCATATGCGACACGGTCGGACGGGTGATAATGCCGCCGGGAGAGGTTCCGGTCAGCATAATAATCTCGTTCATCGGCGCGCCGTTCTTCCTGTTTCTGCTGCGCTCGCGCGGGAAGGGGGGAGACTGATGTATTTCGGATTTCAGAATATCTCGGTCGACTACGGAAAGAAAAAGGTGCTCTCCGACCTGACGCTCAATGTGCCGAAGGGAAAGGTGATGACCCTTATCGGTCAGAACGGATGCGGAAAATCGACCCTTCTGAAGGTCATCCCGCGTGCCGTGACCCCGAAGACCGGTGTATGCGTCCTCGACTCGAAGCCGCTGAGAGGGTACAGACCGAAGGTCATCGCGAGAAGAATCGCGTATCTCCCGCAGGTACACACGTCCCCGCCGGACATCGACGTTCGGACGCTCGTTTCCTATGGCAGATATCCGTACATGAGACCCGGAAGAGGACTGACGAAGGAGGACGGAGACGTCGTCTCGGAGGTCATAAGAATGACCGGGCTCGAAAAGCTGTCGTCGCAGCGCCTCTCAACGCTGTCCGGCGGCGAGAGACAGCGCGCGTGGATCGCCATGACGGTTGCTCAGGAGCCGGAGATACTCGTCCTCGACGAGCCGACGACATATCTTGATATAGGCTATCAGATTGAGGTGCTCGAGCTTGTGCGGAGGCTCAACCGGACGCTCGGGATAACGATACTTATGGTTCTCCACGACTTGAACCTCGCGGCGAGGTATTCGGATATACTCGCGGCGATAAAGGACGGCGGCGTCTTCACGGTCGGAAGCCCGGACGAGGTGCTGACAAGAGAGAATATCTCGGCGCTGTTCGGAATAGAGTCAGAGGTCATGCGCGACGAGGCGCACGACTGCCCGTTCTTTATCCCAAAATGATATCTTACCGCTAAAGGCGGATGATATAAATGTTCCATTAAGAAAGGAAAGCAAATACCCATGAAAAAATTCATAACGCTCATGCTCTCCGCGAGCCTCGTGCTCGGGACGCTCCTGACCTCCTGCGGCAGTACCGCCGGGAACGATGAGACGACGCCGTCCGAGTCGACGAGCGCGAACACCAACTCCGGAGATACAAGCGCCGATACGGACGCCGATACAAGCGCTGACACCAGCGCGGCTGACACAACCGCGCCTGAGAACACGACCGCCGCCGACGCCCTTCGCGCGTCCTTCCTCGAGAAGGCGGACGCCGTCGTCGTGAATGACGACAGCGTGACATTCACCGACGCGTCCGGCAAGGAGAGCGTCACGATCGCGAAGGACCCGAAGAATGTCGTCAACCTCTACGCTAGCTTCACGACCCTCTGGTATGAGGCGGGCGGAACCGTTTCCGGCTGCATCGGCGGCGATTCCTCGGTCGCGCTCTATGAAGAGTACATAGGCAGGGATATCACCGCGGACGACGGCGTCACTACGGTCGCCACCTCGTCCTCCGGAAAGAAGTGGGACACAGAGACGATCATCGCTCTCGAGCCCGACCTCATCATTTGCTCGACTGCTATGAGCGGGTACAAGACGATAGAGGCTCCCGCCGAAGCCGCCGGTATTCCGGTCATCGCGATGAGCTACAACGATTTCGCCGATTATCTCAAGTGGTTCAAGGTCTTCTCGAACCTGACCGGACATCCGGAGCTCTATGAGGAGGTCGCGCTGAAGGCTCTTGACGACGTGGTCGACGTGCTTCTCGAATGCCCGACCGAAAACACTCCGTCTGTCTTTTGCATGTTCTCGTCCGCCGACACACTTCAGGCTAACACCTCCGGCACCGTCGTCGGCGGCATGATCAGCGCTATGAACGCGAAGAACATCGTCGACGAGTGGGACGGCGCGGCGGACGCGGAGAGACTTGATATCAACCTCGAGACCGTCTTCGCCGCCGACCCGGACATCATTCTCGTTCAGTGCCACGCGGGCACAGAGGACGCTATGGCGCTCGTTCAGACGCTTTACGGCGACAACCCCGTCTGGCAGTCGCTGAGCGCGGTAAAGAACGGCAAGGTATACTACCTCGAGAAGAGCCTCTTCCACAACAAGCCGAACAGCCGCTTCGCCGAGGCTTACAAGGTGCTCGCCCAGTACCTCTACCCGGACATCGAGTTCTGATAATAAATAACGAAAAACTGCCGCAGGTTTCCGCCCACGGCAGTTTTTCGTTGTCAGACCGACGGTGTAATTCAGACTTCGCGCATTGTTAACACGGGCGCTCTGAGGATGCCCTCGTCGCGCAGGCGGTACTCGTAGCACCACTTGTCGCCTGTTGTGCGCCAGATAGCGGGTCCTACCCATCTTTCGCTCTGGTCGGTGTTGTGCAGCGCTCCGAACGCGTTGTAGCGTGTGCCGTAGCAGCGGAGAGTTATGGTGTGTTCTCCCGCCGTCACATGACCGAGATCGAGCGTGAACGGGTCAAACGCGATGACGCCCTTGTCCTCGCCGTCGAGGAACACCCGGATGAGCGCTCCGCGGTATTCGGAGACCTTGACTGTGAGGTCGCAGTCCGGCGTCGTTATCTTCTGGTCGTATTCGATGTTTCCGGTGTAGAAGGGAAGCCCCTGAGACGTTACCGACGAATATCCGAGCTTTTCCGGAAGAGCGGTGATCTTCTTCTCGGTGCCAGCGACGCTGACGCCGAAAGCTCCGAGGAGGTAGCACCACTCGACCTTCGTGCGGATGCCGATCGGCGTGCGGATGAGGATGGTGTTTTCGCCCTTTCTGATCTTCGGGAGCTTTATCTTCTCTATAGATTCATCGACGAACCATCCGTCGATATCCCCGGCTTTCTCACCGTTCAGAAGAACCTCGCAGAGCGGCGCGTTCTCTATCGCGAGATAACAGCCGTCTACCTCAACATCCGACGTGAACGTGTAGCGCAGATCGACGTGATGCGTGAGAATTTCCGGCGGTTCGGTCCACGGCTGGGCGCCGTTGTACGCCGGGAGTCCCGCTTCCCTCGCCGCGGCGTTGTTCAGACGGAGCGTCTCCTCATACGGATGCCAGTCTCCATTGGCGGTGAGACTGTCTGAATCGACTCTCCACTCCGCGCCGTCGATCAGCAGAGCGTTCGGCTCCTCGAGACGGTAATCGACGGTTCCGCGGCAGAATACCTCGGAGATGACCGGTTTCACGGCAGAGACAGGTGTCCCGGCGGCGGACTGCTCACCTTTCCCAAGGCGCAGGAGCAGGCTGTCATACGCGTAGAAGGACGCGTCGATGATCGTATTGCCGTTCTCGATGTGGTAATCTATCGGCGTGACCTTTCCGTCGAGTGTGTTCCAGACAGTCGGAGAGAAGATTCCCTTTACGGTGATCCGGATTCTCGCCGCGGTGTGGTAGGACGCTCCGCGGTCAAACGGCTCGCGGCCATGGCAGATGAACAGCCAGTCGCAGTCGCTGTCATGGCGGTAATTGTAGATCATGTCGCCGGTCATATTTCCGCCCATGTCGCGCATACCGACAAGCCTGTACGGCTCGAGGGCGTTTATCAGCGAATCGCGGTCGAAGCCGATGACGGTGCTCTCCGCGAAGAGCTCATGCGCCGCGTCGGACTTCACGGCGTCGATATATTTCGGCTCGCCGCCCATGAATATGACAGTTCCGCCCGCTTTTCTGAACTCCTCAAGCATTTTCAGCGTCGACGCGCGCATCGTCTCGCAGCCCGGAACGACTACTACCTTATACTTCATCTCGCCGACCTTCAGCCCGCCGTTCTCAGAGCCTTTGTAGAGCTCCGGAACAAGGCTCTCGCTGATAAAGTCGAAGTCGAGCCCAGCGAAGAGGAGCCAGTCTGTTGTGCTCTGGAAGTTATTCTCGAGCTGCGCCCTGACGCTTCCGGTATTCTGTGAAGGACCCCAGTGGAGCCAGTAGCTCTCTATTGGGTGAATCACCGCGATATTGACAGCGGGCTTTCCGCGTGTCAGCGCCGTGTTCAGTCTCGCGAAATGATCCTCTATGTACGGATACTCCTTATACCACGGGGACTGATAGAATATCGACGCCGGGTAATCGCGCTTAGCCTCGCCGTACATCGACATCCATGAGAGGTGCGGCACACGCACGGTTACTCCGAGCGCCGCCTGCCAGTCGCCGTGATGCTTATGACCGCGGAAGTCGAAATCCCAGTCGGTAACGCCGTAAAGCTCCGAGAGCATTCCTTCGCGCCCGTACTGATGAACCGCGGACTGGCACTGCTTGGCTGTCGCGTAGTTATGTGATCCGCAGAGCATATCTATACCCGGAAGCTGGAAGCGGCGGTAGGAGCGCATAGCCTCCCCGAGCGCGCCGGTCTGGCTTCTCAGCGAATCCTCCTGCATCATATGGCCGGTCATCGAAATGCCGTTCTTCCCGCACCAGTCGCCGCAGTTGTCAGCGAATGACTCGGTGAACAGCTCGCATACAAAATCATGGTAGAGATATCTCGGTTTCGATATCTCGCCGCCCGGCTTATCCCAGAAGAGCTCCGGCAGGGTATCCTCAATTCTTTCGCCGTAGCGCTCAGCGTACTTCTCGTCGAGCTTTGGCGTCCACGGAAGAATGACGTCCATGTCGCTGTTCGCAAACGCGAAAGTCCCCTTCTCGGCGAACTGCGGCTCGTCCGTGAATATCGCCGGAACAGTCTCGCCGAAGTCGCCGCCGACGACCTCCTTGTATCTTTCATGCGTTATCTCGATGAACTTATCGATCGCTTCTTTTGACAGCGTATCGACATAAGTCTGGTTATTGAACCACCCGCGCTCCGCGACGCACTCACAATAAGTGAACCACTTCTTACCCTCAGCCGCATCGTCCGGAGAAATAAGACGGTATCTCTCAAGTTCGCCCTTATCGTTCAGCACGACGTCATAAGCATGGAAGAAATAAGGCGTTCCGTTCTCAACCGCCGTCTCCTTGTCGTCAAGAGTCGACACAATATCCTTAGTTGTCATCCTGAGTGTCCTCTGACGGAATCTCTTAGTTTTAGTGACAAGACCACCAGCCGCGCCGGACGCCCATCTGTCCTCATCATAAAGCCAAGCCAGAGTCCCGAGCTTCTTCGAATCCTCGACGCACCTCTTTATCAGCGCCATGAACTCATCAGAAAGATAAGGCACATCCATACCGGTCCGCGAATGCATATGATACCCGCCGAACCCCATCTCCCGAAGGATAGCAGTCTGTCTGTCGACAATATCCTCAGTAACCTTACAATTCCAAGCCCAGAACGGCGCCCCGCGGTACTCACTGGTAGGTCTCTCAAACAACCCACGGTCAAGCGCCCCCGCCGAATTCTTCTTATAAAGCATAAAGCCCTCCCGAATAAAAAAACTTACACCTCTACTATATCACATTCCCCCCGATTTGTCAACAACTCCCCTAAAAAACCCAAATCCATAACGCAAAAAAACAAATCCACAACGGAAATCGTCAAGCGGGGAAGCCCCCGCGGGCAAACTCGCGGATATAAAAAGTGCGAACATCCACCACGCGACCGCGTCTCCTACGTCGGCGGGGAGCCCCCGCGGGCAAACTCGCGGATGAAAAATG
>URCP01000018.1 GCA_900546315.1 uncultured Eubacteriales bacterium | reverse complement strand
GGCGGATACGGCGCGTTCAAGTTAGGACTGAGGTGTCCGGAGACGTTCTCGTGCGCGGCGTCGCTGTCCGGCGGGCTTGCCAGAGCGGTTATCGACCCTCACCGTGACATACGCCGAATAGATGCGGTCAAACCCGGAACGGGTGACACGCTCGCCTATATTGTCTGTCACGTCAGTGCGGACCGGGACTATCGTCTCGCGCTCCGGCATCGGTATGTCGGCGAACGTCAGGTTCCACGGCGCCCTCTTGTCCGTGATGGTCTCCGGCTTCTCCCACTTCGGGAGCGGACGCGTCAGGTCGCAGATATGACATTCTGTGTAACGCGTGTTTCTCCGGGCGAGCCAGCTTGCGTCAGATACTATGACGAACGGCTCCCTGTCCTCGTATGTCACGGCGCAGGAGAATATAAAGCCGCCCCTGCCGCGGGAATAGTCGGTCTGCACGATGCCGGGCGTCTGCACCTCCGCGAGGATATCGAGGGTTATCCCTTTGCTTTCATCCGGGTTTTCGTCTGTGAGCGCGAGATCGTACCGGTCATAGTACTGCTTCGGCATTGGCTTTGTGTTCGCGTAATCGCCGCCAGCGGCTGCCGGACCCACACCGAGAACATTGCCGTTCACGCTCAGGCGGTATTTCGTGTCTCCGAAGACGCAGATATGCGCGACAGGCGATTTACCGTGCGGAACCACTACGGTTTTCGCGAACTCCGCCGCGAAGAAACGCCTCTCACAGTTCACAAAGAATGTCGCCGGAACCTCCGCGAACTCCGGGTATCTCTCAGTATTCATCGTCAGCCAGCGCGCGCCCGGCTCAAATCCGCGCGGCTCACACGGCGGGAGCGTAAAGGAAACCGATTTCCCGCTCACACTTATTTCTTTCTCATCCATAAATCCTGTCCTGTCGGGCGCTTGCCCGCTCTGCCTTTCGTGTTTTCATGTATAATTATATCATATCGCGCGGGAATAATCAAGAGATAAACGTAATTTGTAAGATAAAAGGCAGTCGCGCCGGAGCGCCACCGCCTTCATGTTATTATTGTTTCACAGCCCGTATCTTGTCGCAGTCCTTATATACCCCATCTCCTCCGACGTGAAGCCGCCGTGTCGCAGAGCGTATTCCCCGTTCTGTATGTCGTCGAACGGAACAAGACCCATACCGAGAAGCATATCCGTGACGCCCATGAACACCGGACGGTAAAGCTCATCCCTCTCCGCCCCGGGCGCGAACCTTATGACCGCCGAGTTGTTGAGCCTGAACCCGTGCGCCGCGTCAATACCGCAGCCGACAGCCGCTGTCATACGCCCGTCCTCAAACACGCCGAACTCGAGCACTGTCGGGTCGTCCGCCACCTTTCCGAGATTCAGAAGATGCCTTGAGTAGCCGTCATGACGGTCTCCGACCCATTCGCGTATCTTGTCGTGGTGTGCGATTGTCAGCTTCTCTATGCTTATCCCTTCAGGCAGAGCGTTCCTGTACGGCTTGCCGAAATACATAGTCTCCGGGACAACTATCGCCGACCGAAGCTCCGGAATATCTGACACACCGCCCTCAGAATAAACCGTTGTGACGTGTGAAAGCCTCATCCACCGCCCGAGCGTCTGTGTATCATCCGTGACGAGCGTCAGATACTCCGTGCCTTCCCGCGTATCGCCTATGAGTATGAAGCCTGCCATCGGGTCGTCCATGTCCGTCACGGCGCGCAGACCCATCATCACAATCGACGTGCAGAGGTAACCGTATCTCTTCGCGTCGGTCCCGAGGAGAGTATCTATCAGATCGTCCTCGTCGATATGCCTGAACTCCGGGTGGACGTGGATGAACCTGCCGGTCAGCGTCGCGTCGACCTGCTCTCCCCAGTATCCGGCCTTTCCACGCTTCTGTTCACGGTACTCGCCGGGTGTGCAGCCGTACTGCGCGCGGAAGGCTCTTATGAAGCCCTCATGGCTCCCGTAGCCGGCGTCGAGCGCAATCTTAAGGATATCCCCGTCTCCGCGCAGAGCCTCCGCCGCAGCCCTCAGCCGCTCATGCCGCACGTACTCCATCACCGAAAAGCCGGTATGAAGCGCGAACACACGGTTGAAGTAATTCTCGGAAAACCCCGCGCCGCGCGCCACGTCCCCGACTGTTATCTCCGGATCGCACTTGTTCTCCCTTATGTAGCCGATAGCTCTCGCGACAAGCTCGCTGTTCTCGGATGTGTATTTCTCCATTTTGGTTGTCTCCTTATCGTGTTACTTGAAGATCGGTCCGCGGTTCCAGTCTTCTCTCTTATTATAACACATCCTCAGGAGAGTTTCTTGACCTTCTCTATCTTCTTCCTGTGCGCGGCGTGATACAGCGACTCCGGGGTCGAGTAGCCTGTTCGCTCAGCCGCCTGTGCCATTGTGAAGCCGTTCCGCCGTAACATTTCCGCCTCGTGCAGCTTCAGCGCCTTTATATACGCGTACGGCGTCGTGCCCATCGCTTTGCGGAACTTCTTTATAAAGTGGTCCGGGGCATAGCCGAGTCTCAGCGCTACATCTGTCACGGTGATGCCGTTCGTGTATTCTGACTCAATTATGTCGAGCGCCGACAGTATCGTCGGGTCGTCCACCGTTTTAAGCTCATTCAAGCCCGATATGACGTTGACCATAGTCTCGATACAGCCGATCAGCGGTGTGTATTCGGAAGTGCCGTAAGGAATGTCCCTGCCAATCATCCTCTCAGCCGCGCGGACAAGCAGTCCGAGCTCAGGGTAACTCTCACCGTCAAGCGCGATTATCTCCTTCGACACAACCTGCGGGCGCATACTGAAATCAAAGAACGTGTGATCCATCGGCGAGCTTATGTCCTGCTCGGCGGCAAACGGCAGTCTCGGGGGAATGAAATACATATGCCCCGCCGTCAGGGGTATCCTCTCGCCGCCGCGGAAGAAATATGCGTTTCCCGAATGGACATAGTATATCCGGCAGGTCTCCGGCGTGTCGATGAAGCTCCATCCGTCCGGCTCCGGCGTCACCCGCCCGGCTCCGAAAAGCCGCGTTATCTCGTATTTCACGCTATTCACCCCTTTGCTTGACTTGACGCGTTGTTTGTGGTATAATATCAATATATCGATAAAAGGAGACAGAAAATGACAGACATACAGAACCGCCTCGCATCTCTCGCCGACCCTGAGTTCAGAAGCTTTCACATGAAGCTCATACCGACCGTAAAACCCGAACGCGTCCTCGGCGTCAGAACTCCCGCTGTAAGAGCGCTCGCGAAGGAAATCTCGCGGGAACCCGACAACTGCCGCGCCTTTCTGGACGACCTGCCGCACGGATTCTATGACGAGGATCAGCTCCACGCCGTGATTATCTCCGGTATGCGCGACGTGTGTCAGGTAATGGCGGAGCTTGAAAAGTTCCTGCCGTATGTCGACAACTGGGCTACCTGCGACATTCTCTCGCCGTCCTGCTTCAAAAAGGACCTGAAAACGCTCCGTGACTTCTGCTATGATACGCTTGTCCCCTACCGCTCGTCAAATGTCGCGCCGGACATGGTTTACACCGTGCGCTTCGCCGTCAATATGCTGATGAAGTTCTTTCTCGGCGACAGGCTTGAAAGGTGGATGCCCGATACCGTCGCGTCGCTTGTATGCACCGGTAATGACGAACGATTCCCGAGAGCCGACTACTATCTCGACATGGGCGCGGCTTGGTACTTTGCCACGGCGCTCGCTTATAATCACGACGATATTCTGCCGTACCTGTCTGAGCGCGGCAGACTGAGAGATACCGTCAGGCGCATGGCTGTGCGCAAATCTGTCGAGAGCTATCGTATTGACGACAAAACAAAAGCTTATCTCCGCGGACGCCTTAAATGATAAGTCACTCCTGATTGTCCGCCACTATGACCTTCACACCCGACTCCGCGAACTCGGATATCCTCGCTGTGTCCGCCCTGCCGTCGGTTATCACGCAGTTCAGCCTCTGTGCCCCGCAGACCGAAAACACCGAATCAACCCCGAACCGCTCGGACGGATAAAGCCCGATAAGCGTCGACGACGAGCCTATAACCGCGTTCCAGAACGCCACGCTCACACTCTTCTGCACCGAGAGCCCGAAACCAGCCGAGACGCCCGCCGTCGTTATGAAGCTCTTCGCCATCCTTATCCGCCTGATTGTCTCTGTCGCGAAGCTGTCCGTTGCGCATCCCCTGTCGTCAAGCTCTCCGCCAATCATGAATACCTTTGTCCCCTGTCTCTGTCTCGCTTCCTCGGCAAGCGCGAGCGAATTCGTCACGACCCTGACCGACAGCCCGTCCGGCAGTCCGCGCACCATCTGCAAACCCACAGGCGACGCCGGGAGAAAAACCACCTCATCCGGCTTTATAAGCGAAACCGCGTACCTCGCGATTGAGACGATATCCGGGCGCTCGTCCTTCACAATCCTCAGCGTCTCTTTTCTCTCCGGCGCCGAGAGCGAGATCGCGCCGCCGTGCGTGCGCTTCAGCAGTCCCTTCTCCTCGAGTATTCTGAGGTCTCTTTTCGCGCTGTCGTAGCCTATTCCGAACAGGCGCTGTATCTCCGCGGTCGTTATCGTGCCGCTCGCGTTCAGCCTTTTCAGTATCTCGCGGTGTCTCTCCTCTATGAACATTTCCCCTCACACCTCTCTTTTTGTATATCCCTATTATACCACGATTGTTCCCATCTGTCAATATGATTCGTGAATAACCGTGAACTTTTTCCGCCGGAATAAATCCCTCGCCCGCCGAATAGAATTCCCGTGTAAACAAAACTCAGGGACACATCGAAAGGAAGGGTCACACAATGATCGGAACTTCATATCTGCCGGAGGGAGAGCTCATCCGCGACACAGAAACCCGCGCTTACACATCATCTCTCGACGGACTGAAAAAGGCAATGCGGGAAGGAAGAATCCTCGAGGGCGTCGCAGTGCGCTGTTCGGGCGATCTGACTCTGACGGTCGAGGTCGGAAAGTTCACCGGCACAATCGAGCGCGACGAGGCTGTATTCACCCAGGGCGAACCTGTCAAGGACATCGCCATCATAACAAGAGTCGGAAAGCCGGTCTGTTTCCGCGTATTGTCCGTGACCGAACGGGGCGGGATGCCGGTTATAAAGCTGTCAAGGCGGCTCGCTCAGCGCGAATGCGTCGTGAACTACCTCTCGGGTCTGACGCCGGGGGATATCATCGCCGCAAAGGTCACTCACCTCGAGCATTTCGGCGCGTTTGTGGACATCGGCTGCGGCGTGGCGTCGCTTCTGCCTATCGACTGCGTTTCTGTGTCGAGGATCGATCATCCCGCCGAACGGCTCAGGGTCGGGTGTATGATGCCCGTATGCGTGAAATCTGTCGAGCGTGAGAACGGAATGACAAGGCGCATATATGTGACGCGGCGCGAGCTCCTCGGCACATGGGAGGAAAACGCCGCGCTGTTCAGGGTCGGACAGACTGTCACCGGGATTGTGCGCTCAATCGAGAGCTACGGCATCTTCGTAGAGCTGACGCCAAACCTCGCCGGGCTCGCGGAGTGGCGGGACGACGTATCTGTCTCTCAGACGGCGGCCGTTTACATAAAGAGCATCGTCCCCGAAAAGATGAAGATAAAGCTCGTTATCGTCGACCCGTACAAGGGCATTTCACCGAAGCGTCAGGCTTTCGCTGGGTGCTTCCCGTCTGTGCCGCAGCAGGTTGAAAGCGCTGAAACGGACAATACGGACGACACGGACAGCGTCGGCACACCTGACACCGATTCACCCGCAAACCTCGCCGAGGCGCTCCATATAAGCCGCTGGCGCTACTCCCCCGATTGCTGTCCGCGGGTCATCGAGACTGTGTTCGATGGGGACGGCACAAATAATCAGTCATAAATCATGTAAAATTTACAAAATCCGCTTGACTGCGCGCTCCGGCAGGATGTATAATATATACAGAAGCAAAGGTGTCGAATGGCGCCGAACACAAAACGGAGGTAGTCTTATGAATTCAAACCTTATCATAACCATAGGCAGACAGTACGGAAGCGGCGGACGCGAGATAGGCGAGAAGCTCGCGCACAGTCTCGGCATCGGTTTCTACAACAACGAACTCATCACCCTCGCCGCGAAGAAGAGCGGCATGGCTCACAACGTCATCGGCGAAGCGGACGAGAAGGCGACGAACAGTCTTCTTTACACCCTCGCGATGGGCTCCTCCTTCTTCAACGGCAACGCGGGAGTGGCGTTCGATATGCCGATCAACGACAAGCTGTTCGTCACCCAGTCCGAGATTATAAAGTCGCTCGCGGATGAGTCTCCGGCGGTGTTTATCGGCAGATGCTCGGATTATGTGCTGAGAGGATACCCGAACCTTCTGAGGGTGTTCATTCAGGCGCCGCTCGAGCTGCGGGCGGGACATATAGCCGAGAGACACAACGTCTCCCTCGACAAGGCAAAGGAGCTCGCCGTCAAGACCGACAAGAGACGCTCAAACTACTACAACTACTACACCGGTCAGAAGTGGGGACGCCTCGAGAACTTTGACCTGACGGTCGACTCGAGCAAGCTCGGCATCGACGGAACGGCGGAATTCATCGCGCAGTTCGTCGGGGACTACAAGAAGAATAAGGGAATCTGAAAAGATAAATATAAGGGACTGTGATAAGCAGTCCCTTTTTTCTTGCCGTTATCCTCTCATCAGCGTCTCAAAGCAATCGTCCGCGTGTCCCTCCGGCGCGCGGTATCCGTCTATGTGAAGGAAGCGTATACGCCTGAAATTATAGCTGTTCAGAGGTCTGTCGAGCGCGTTGTCGGTGTGCGCCGAGACGAGGTAGCCGCGCCGGTCGCGTCCCGTGACTATGAGCGTGTGGTAGAAGTCGCCTTCCTCGCGCCCCAGCTGTATCACGTCGCCGGGTAAGAGGTTTCCGCCGGTCTCCCTGGCGAATGGTCCCGAACCGTCGCCTATCGGGGATTCATTGTTCCCGGTCATGAAGTTATAGAAGAACTCGACACCGGTCCACGCCGCCGCGCGGTCGTCAACCGACAGATAGTACCAGCCGAACGTATCCGTGAAGTTCATCTGACAGCACCCCGCGAGAAGACACTGTGAGACAAAATTCGTGCAGTTCCCGCCGCCTCCGGTGAAATCATGGAAGAGCGGATTCCGCGACAGAGCCCATCGTCTCGCGTAGGCTATGGCACGGGAGCGGTTGTAAGGGTAGGTTATCAGGCTCATGAGATCATCCCTTTCCGGTTTTTTTATCAGCATATGCCGGGAGAGAGGAGATGGTGAAGGCGCTCCATGCATGTATGCACGAGATTTCGGTCCGGGTGCCCCCCCTTGTATATTTCATTTTTTGTTCATATCCGCAATCCCGTCATGTATCGCGACAGTTTGTACGGGAATGTATTGCATTCATAAAATATAGTATGATATAATCCATGACTTTGTTGAAAACGGTGACACTTTTTGATACACCCTGACAAGCGGTGACACGTTCTGTTATGCTATAATATACTCACAGAGTTCAGAAAGGCAGAACAGCCCGAAATTATGTCTGAGCTCGGAAGGAGTTTTATATGAAACGCATAACAACAACAGTCATCCGCGAGAATGTCGATACGAGGGAAGCCGCTAAGCTCTACGGGCTGAAGCTGAACCGCTCCGACATGGCGCTCTGCCCTTTTCACGGGGAGAAGACGCCGTCGTTCAAGGTCTATCGCGACCACTACTACTGCTTCGGCTGTCAGGAGAGCGGCGACGTGATATCGCTCGCGATGAAGCTCACGGGGCTTGATTTCGCCGGCGCGATGGAGAGGCTCGCCGTTGACTTCGGGGTAGCGCCGATACCTGAGAACGGGGTGAAGCCGTTCGCCGACGTCCGCTATGAGCGCTCGGCGCAGTTCCGCCGCGACACTGACAGATTCTGGAAGGAGTTCGATAAATGGGTGGCGGGTTTCAGGACTCTCATGGAGCGGTTTGACCCGAGAACCCACGCGGACGGCGGAAACGTCAGCCTCTACATGGCGGCGGCTTCTCATCTCGACTACCTCGACCACATCCGCGAGTCCTTCTGGGGAGTGACCGACGACAGGGAGAAGGCGAAGCTTGTCAGAGCCGGACTCGCTTACTTCGGGAAGCTCGAGAGGTATCGCGGGGATATCGCGAAGGCTGTTGAAGCCGCCAGGGCTGAGAAGGAGGATGAGGAGAATGGCTGAGCTGAGAAAAGACATACCGGTGACTTACGAGTTCGAGGATTACATCCCGCCGGAGGAGGACGGCGTGATTTTCGAGGAGCCAGCCAGGCAGTGGCAGACAACGGCGCCGGACGTCGCGTCCATGTTCGACGACGAGAAGCCGGGAGGAATCCTCGACAAGGAGAAGCGCGAGGCGTTCGTGAGAGCCGGACAGAATTCAGCTTCCGGACGCGCTGTGTCAGATGAGAAACAAGCTTCATCGGGCAAGACCTTCAACCCATCGGACGACTGGTACACGGCTGAACCGGAGGTCGCATACACAATGGGCGTCGAGGACAAGGAGAAGCGCGAGGCTTTCCTGAAGTCTCAGCCTGACCCGAATCTTGGCAGACCGAAAGTCAGCACTGGAAGACCGGCTGTGAAGAAGAACCTTTCCCGACGCACTATGTCTGATGTGGCAGGAGCTTCATCCGGCGCAGGAGGAAACCTTGACTCTGCCACCGGCGGCTCGCCGGCGCCGGCGGTGCCGGATTGGTGGAATGGGAAGAAGATTGATACTACTGCTTTTTGTCGGGAGTATCTGAAGGGGCATGATATCCGCTGTATTAACGGGTCGTTCTTCACGCCGGATGGGTATTGTCAGACTGAGGATATCAAGGCGGAGATTTATGGCTTGATTAAGGATTGTGTCAGGAGCTTTCCGGCTCAGACGGCGGGAAATATCGTCGAGAACCTGAAGATTGAGGCGAAGTCGAAGGAGCTGCTTGTGGACGAGAATCTCATCCATTTCGCGAACGGTACGTATAACGCCTCGACCTGCCTGAAGACGGATGAGAAGCTGTTCTGCCGTAACAGGCTTCCGGTGGATTACACAGGCGTCACCGCGAAGGCTCCGGAGCATTGGATGAGGTTCGT
The DNA here is from genome assembly GCA_900546315.1 of uncultured Eubacteriales bacterium. Classification (GTDB taxonomy): domain Bacteria; phylum Bacillota; class Clostridia; order Oscillospirales; family CAG-272; genus Flemingiibacterium. The sequence goes on along the minus strand of URCP01000018.1, from coordinate 34,618 downwards.
GAATGAGCTTCTCGAGCCGGAGGACGTGAAGACTTTGCAGGAGTTTATGGGGTATTGCATGATTCCGTCGACAAGAGCTCAGAAGATGCTTCTTATCATAGGAAACGGCGGCGAGGGGAAATCGAGGATCGGCGTGGTTATGCGCGCTATCCTCGGCGACAACATGAACTACGGAAGCATACCGAAGCTTGAGACAAATTCCTTCGCGAGAGCTGACCTCGAGCATAAGCTTCTGATGGTCGACGACGATATGAGGATGGAGAACCTTCCGACGACGAATAATCTGAAGGCTCTCATCACGGCTGAGGGTCCGATGGATCTCGAGAAGAAGGGCGTTCAGTCGTATCAGGGTCTGATGTACTGCCGTCTGATGGCTTTCAGCAACGGGTTTCTCAGGTCGGCGAACGACGACAGCTACGGCTTCTTCCGGCGTCAGCTGATACTTATGACAAAGCCGAAAGCGAAGGACAGAAAGGACGACCCGTTCCTGTCGGATAAGCTGAGGGCTGAAAAAGAGCAGATCGCGGTCTGGGCGCTTGACGGGCTCTACAGGCTGAGGAAGCAGAACTTCCGCTTCACGGTCAGCGACAGGTCGAAGGCGGCGATAATGTCGGCTATGGACGAGGCGAATAACGTCGTGAGTTTTCTTCGCTCGAAGGGCTCGTTCACCTTCGATCCGGAAGGCGAGATAACCTCGAGAGAGTTCTACAACATCTATAAGTGCTGGTGCGACGACAACGCGATTGAGCCGGTGAGCAAGCGTCAGGTGATCGGCTATCTCCGCGCTCATTGCCACGAGTACGGGATGACATACGGAAACGTCCGCTATCAATACAAGCTGGTCCGCGGCTTCAGGGGAATGCGCCCCGGCATGGCGACGCCGATAAACCCGGTGCAGTCAGCGTGAGAATGTGAACAAAATCTTAAATATACAAGGGGGGACACCCTGACCGGATTTTCGTGCATTTATGTATTTTCGTGCATCGGGTGAGACAAAGGACTGCCATGGTTTTCACGGCAGTCCCTTTCTTATGTCGTTTTCGCTTATTCTCTCCCGTCCCAGCAGTAGGTGCAGAGCTTTTCCTTCGGTATGCCGACAGACTCGAGCAGGTCGTCGAGCCGGTGATACCTGAGCGACGTGAAGTTCAGGTCTTTTCTTATCTCTTCTATCATTCTCTCGTATTCGGGAGTCGTCGGGTCGGCGTAGACGGAGATTCTTTCGTCCGGGACATTGTCGGAGCCCTCGAGGCGGTTGATCACCCGGCGCGCTATCAGGTCGAGCTCGCTTGTTGAACGCGAGAAGTTGAGGTACCGGCACCCGAAGAGGATAGGCGGGCAGGCGGGGCGGATATGTACTTCCTTCGCGCCCGACTGGTAGAGGAATTCGGTCGTTTCACGGAGCTGGGTGCCGCGGACTATCGAGTCGTCGATGAGCAGGAGCTTCTTGCCGCGGATGAGGGCGTCGATCGGTATGAGCTTCATTTTCGCGATGAGGTTTCGCTTTGACTGGTGAGTCGGCATGAAGGAGCGCGGCCATGTCGGGGTGTACTTGATGAACGGGCGGGCGAAGGGTATTCCGGATTTGTTCGCGTAACCGACGGCGTGCGCTGTTCCCGAGTCAGGAACCCCGGCGACAATATCGGCGTCCCCGGCTTTCATCCCGTCGCGTCCGGCGAGCATCTCACCGCATCTGTAGCGCATCTCCTCGACATTTACGCCTTCATAATAAGATGTCGGATAGCCGTAGTAAACCCACAGGAAGGTGCAGATCTTCATGTCCTCGGTAGCGGGACATACGGTTTTACAGGAGTCGTGCGTCAGGAAGACGATCTCGGACGGACCGAGCTCCTTATAGGCTGTGTATCCGAGGTTCAGGAACGCGAAGCTCTCGAACGACGCGCAGAAAGCGCCGTCCTTGTGCCCGATGACGATAGGCGTACGCCCGAGCCTGTCGCGAGCGGCGTAAAGTCCCTCGCTTGTCAGGATGAGCATGGACATTGAACCGTCGATAAGCGTCTCGGCGTATTTGATGCCCTCGGGGATGGAGTCCTTCATACAGATGAGCGACGCGACGAGCTCGGTCTGATTGACGTTGTCGCTTGAGAGTTCGAGAAAGTGCGTGTAGCCCTTGTCGAAGCAGAGCTTTACGAGCGCGTCTGAGTTGTTGATGCGTCCGACAGTTGTTATCGCGAACTTTCCGAGGTGGGATTTCACGATAAGGGGCTGAGGCTCGCTGTCCGAGATGCAGCCGATGCCTGACCTGCCCTCCATTTCCTCGATGTCCCGCTCGAATTTTGTGCGGAAGGGTGAGTTTTCGATATTGTGTATTGAGCGCTGGAACCCTCCGTCCCCGTAATCGACGAGACCGCCGCGGCGCGTGCCGAGGTGTGAGTGATAGTCGGTCCCGAAGAACAGATCAAAAACGCAGCTCGAATCTGAGACCGCGCCGAATAATCCTCCCATGATTTACTTCCTTTCCCAAAATAAAAAAACAAGTGAAAGCCCGGCCGCCCGGACTGTGCGTAGAATTAAGCGTCAGAAACCGAAGAAGATAACCCCGGCGCAGACAAGCGCCTGAGCGACAAGCGAAAGCGTCACGACGACGATGAACACCGCGTGCTTTGTCTTATGCCTGAAGAGGCTCATCCCGAGAAACGCGCCGAGCGCCCCGAAGAGCACGGCGGACCACAGAAGCGTGGCTTCCGGTATCCTCCACATCCCGCGCTTAGCCCTCAGCTTGTCAATCCCGTAGAGCGAGAAGGAGAGCAGATTCAGAAGAGCGAGGGGTATCAGGAACCATATCGGGTTGTCGAGTATAAAGGCGCAAACGCCGCGGACAGCGTCCATCAGTGTCCCTCCCTGAAAATGAGATAATAAAATTATACCACATCGGAGAGCAATTATCAAGCCGCAAAACGCATAATTTTTGTGAATACCTGAGCGTGTGTCTTTTATACAGGCGTGTGTGAAGCGCCGGATGAGCGCCCGCGGCATAGACTGACAATGCGGTGAAACGCTTTTCAGACTGAAAGGGTGAAGGATATGGACAGAGAGACAAAGGAAATAAAGCTCGCCGTTATCGGAGGGGACCTGCGCTCGCTCGCCGCCGCGGGAAGGCTTTCGGAGCGCTTTACGGTCAGCGTGTACGGCTTTCGCGGGAGCGAGGGTGACGGGGATACGTATGTTGACAGAATGTGCTGTTCGGGCGGTATGTGCGTGAGGTGTCCGGAGGATATAAGCCGTCGCTTCGAGGGTGACGCCCGGCACTGTGACGATATCGGGGAGGCTTTGGACGGCGCGGCGGCGCTTATTCTCCCGCTTCCGGCGTCGGTTGACGGGGAGCATATAACGATGCCGTTCTCAGACAGGCTTATCAGAAACGAGGACGTTGTACGGATGGCGGCGGAGCACGGGGTAAGGCTCATAGCGGGCGGAAGGCTCGGGAATATCGCGAAGCTCGCGGAGAAGTACGGGATTGAGGCGTTCGATTATTTTGAGCGTGAGGATTTCGCGGTCGCGGGCGCCGTTCCGACAGCCGAGGGGGCTATAGCCATCGCGATGAACGAATTGCCGGTGACAATCGACGGAGCGTCCGTTCTGGTTGTGGGTTACGGAAGGATAGGAAAGCTGCTGGCGGCGAAGCTGAAATCACTCGGGGCGAACGTGACGGCGAGCGCGAGACGTGACGATGACATAGCGTGGATAAAGGCAAGCGGGATAAACAGCGCGCGGACGGGAAAACTCGATGAGACAATCGCCCGCATCAGACCTGACGTCATTTTCACGACGGTTCCGCACACGGTCATAGGAAAGAAGGAGCTCGAGGTATGCGGCGACGCACTGATAATAGACCTCGCGTCAAAGCCGGGAGGCGTCGACATAGCCGCGGCGGGAGCGCTCGGAAAGCGCGTCATATGGGCGCTGTCGCTTCCGGGAAAGACGTCGCCTGTGACGGCGGGAAGGATAATCGCGGACACGGTCATGATGAGGATAACGGAGATATCCGGAGGGGGAGAGAAGAAATGCTGACAGGCTGGGCGCTCTGCGGGTCCTTCTGCACATTGTCGGAGAGCATCGCGGAGATGGAGAAATTACGTGCGGCGGGACACGAGATAATACCGATAATGAGCGGGAGCGCGGCGACGACCGACACGCGCTTCGGCACGGCGGCTGACATAACCGACAGGATAGTGCATATAACCGGCAGAGGGATAATCCACACGACAGAGAAGGCGGAGCCGCTGGGACCGAAGGTGAAGCTGGACCTGCTGATAATCGCTCCATGCACGGGCAACACGATAGCGAAGCTGGCGCACGGAATCACGGACACAGCGGTGACAATGGCGGCGAAGGCGCACTCGAGACAGGACCGTCCGATACTGATAGCCCTCGCCACGAACGACGCGATGAGCGCGAACCTCGAGAACATCGGCAGAATGATGCAGAAAAAGAGCGTATACTTCGTCCCGATGCGTCAGGACGACCCGGTGAAGAAGCCGCACTCGCTCGTCGCGGATTTCGGGAGAATTGAAGAATGCGCGGACGCCGCTTTGGAGGGGAAGCAGGTTTATCCGGTGTTTGAGTGAGAGACAGATAACAATGGGAACAACAGAGGGACTGCCGGTTTTCAGGCAGTCCCTTGCATTCACTTACTTATTCGCCTCAAAGAAATCCACAATGAGATCCCGTCTCTTCTCCGCGCTTTTGACCCGGCTGGCGTAGAATGACGCATAGTCCTTCTTCGGGGAATTTCCGGAGAATATCGCGCCGAGCATGTGTCCGAAGCCCTGCCAGTTGTCGTAGACGTAGGCGAAGCTGACTGTCAGTGTGTCGTTTATGATATCGAGCATCTGTCCGGACTCGCTGTCGTACGTGAACTTTTCCTTGAGCGCCGTGCCGAAGTACGCGGGAACAACGGTCTTGTAGGTCTCAGCCGCCAGAGCCTCGAGTATCAGCCCGGTCTTTTCGGGTTCGGTCACGGTGATCGGCACGCCGATGAGGTTCCCGCCGCAGAAGGTTCTGTAGCTCTCCTGATTCTCATCCCACTTCGGGAGCGGAACTATACCGTACTCGACGTCAGACGAGCGGAAGGTTGTCGCGGCGTCACTGACCATCGAGAGTGCGGCGAGCGCGTGTCCCTCGGCGAAGAGGTTTGCCTGCCATTGTGTCTCGTAGACGCCGGTCACAGGGTCGTTTCCGCTGATTATGAAGCTGCCTTTGGTCTCAAAATAGAAGTTGTAGAGCTTTTCGACGAGGGAGGCGACCTTTTCGCCGTTGACTACGATCTTCAGAGTTTCCGCCGTGTCCTTTTCGAGAACCGGGACGTCACAGGCGACGAGCCAGCCGTCGTTGCTCGCGATCGAGACATATCCGTAGAAGTCCCCTGCGTCTCTCGCGGCGTCTCCGTTCAGGTCCTCGTAGACGTCCTTTGTCGTCGAGATCATGCTGTCAAGCGTCCATTTCCCGTCGATGACGTCCTGATACGGCAGCGCCATGTCGTAGTCGTCGAACTTCTGCTTGTTCAGGTAGAGCACATAAGCGCTCTTCAGCGCGTCGAGTCCGATCACGTCTCCGACGAGGTACAGCTGTCCCTCGAGAGTCAGCTCGTTTATCATCTGCTCTGACCACCACGGCTTTGAGAAATTCAGGTGATCAAGGTCATAGAGGTTCATGAAGCAGCCGTCGAGAGAGATGTTCGGTCCGCCGAGAGTGTGGTTCATTGTTATGTCGAACTCGTCCTCACCGGACATGACAGCGGTCTGTATATACTGCGTGTGGTCGCGCCAGGCACCGGTGCCGTCCGACTGCTCGGTTATCTTGCAGTTGAAGCGCTCCTCAATCCGGCGGTTACGGTCGAAGATTGCGTCGCTGACGACGTCCCCGGTCGCTTCGTCCGGCGCGTAGAGAGGTGTCGACGGTACGGCGGAGAGGTAGTTTGACAGGATGCGGAATTCATAGCCTTTGAGATCAGTGTCCGGGAGCCCGTCGTCCGGGAGTCCGCGGGAGTCGTCGCCGGAGACAGCCGTCGTGTCGGTAATATCGGGAGTACTCGTGTCGGGGTCGGACTGAGAAGACGCGTCGCCGCAGGAGACTACGGACGATGCCAGGATGGCGGACAGAATGATAAGGGATACGCGTTGTTTCAGGTCGTGTCGCATGGTTATTGCAGTTCCTTTCGTTATGTGTCTTGTCGGTACTTTTATTATAACCCACGGCGGAAGATTTGTAAAGAAAAAAGAGATAAACTTATGGACAATTCGTTCCCTTTGTGGTATAATTGAGATGAAGGGGGGGGAATGAAACCATGAAGCTGTATATGCACGACAGACGGACGCCGCTGCTGACGCATGGACACAACGGAGGGTTTATCGAACATTATCACTACGCGTTCGAGTTCTTCTACATGATTCACGGTGAGGCGGAGGTGCGCTCGGAGGGGAACAGCTACAGACTGACGGACGGCGGAATATATGTCGCTTTTCCTTTTGTCGGACATGAGTATATAGTGAACACGGAGAACGAGTCGATGGTCGGGATATTCTACCCGTCGGACATACCGGAATACTCGGCGTTCATCATGACGCACAAGCCGGTCAGCCCTGTTGTCGATATGAGCGAGCTTCCGGAAAGAGCCGGGGATATTCTGCTGCATCTCGAGAGAGTCATGAACGGCGGGAAAAGGTGCGACGACACGGTGAGGCGCTGTCTGCTTACCTCGATAGTCGGTGAGATGTCCGGAGCGATGGATTTTGTCGGGCGCTCAAAGAGCGGGAGCGGCGCGGAGCGGCTCGTCGCGTACTGCATGGAGAACTATTCGGACCCGGACATGAGCGTTGAGGCGGCGGCGACCGCGCTCGGGTTTAACCGGTGCTATATATCGAGGCTGCTTTCGTCCTGCTTCGGGACGGGGTTCAACGAGTTTGTGAACTCTCTTCGGGTGGATAAGGCGAGAGCAATGGCGGCGGGAGGAGACACACAGATACAGGATATAGCCTTCGAGTGCGGGTTCCGCTCACAGCGCAGCTTCAACCGGGTCTTCCGCGAGTTCACCGGCATGACGCCGACAGATTTCCGCGCGAGGTGGTACGGGGTGGACAAGAGTCTGATAGACAGGACACAATGAAAGAAAAACCAGGCTGACGTTATATAGGCGCCAGCCTGTCTGTCATATGTTTATTTCAGCGCCTCAACAAGTGACGCCATAGTCTCTTTATAAAGATTCTCGTTCTTAGCCCAGAGGGAAGAAATGTCCTTGTTTTCCCCGACAGCCATTCTCATCATCATTGACGGCGCTTTCTGGTCTCCGAAGTTAAAGGAATAGATCTCGGTGAACTCGTACTCGATGTTGTTAAAGATTATGTCGAGCATTGACTCGGAGTCGCTGTCGCGGGTAGCCTTGCCTTTGAGCGCGCGCTCATAATATTCGGGAAGTATGTCCTTCCAGCCGTAGTACGCGAGAGCCTCGATTATGCAGCCGACAAGAGCCTCGTCAGACGTTATCGGAGCTACGAAAGCTGTGGAGTTTCCTATCGCATTGTATGAGATATACCTCTCCTGCGCCTCATCATACTTCGGGTACGGAAGAATTCCGAAGTCGTCCGACATATCTCTCAGGCTCTGAGCGCCACCGAGGGCTGACGGGTAGAAGAACGCCTCGCCGTTTCCGAAGGTCAGAATATCGCCGTTCGTATCTCCCTTTGTTCTGACGACGCCGGAGCCGTTCATGAACTCGCTGATCTTCTTTTCCGCGTCGATGTATCTTTCAGTGAGCCCGATGAGCACCGGTGTGCCGTTCTTGTCGCGCTCGGTGATTTTTATATCGCACGAGTGGATGAACGCGTCGTAGCACATCCATTTGTCGGTTATGTAGCCGTAAATGTCGCCGTCCTTGATTTTGGTGTCGCCGTCGAGATCGCGCGAGCCGGTTATCGCAAGTGAGAACATCTTGTCAATCGTCCATGTGCCGTCGTCAACCATGCCGTAGAGATTTTCCGCGCCTATGTCATCGGCTATCTTTTTGTTGAAGAACATTGCGTAGGTTGTGTCGTAATAGGACGGGTCGAGGTTTCCGAAGCAGACGTTCGTCCTGCCGCCGATGCTCGCCGCGTCGATGATGTTGGACGGCCACCACGGCTTTGAGAAGTCTATGTACGGGTTCGCCTGAAGGTTCCGGAAGCTGTCGATCAGAGCGTCGCTCGTGAGTCTGTATCCGTAGCCGCCGGCGATCTGATAGGCGTTGTCGCCCGCGAGTATGCTTGAGTTCAGGGTGTTCAGCCATGAACCGTACTCAGCTCCGGCGCCTTTTCTCGAGTCATAGGTGAATGTCACGTCGAACATATCCTGCACTTTTATGTTGCGCGCGTATACAGCGTCATTGATCGTGTCGCCGGACTCTTCCTCCGCCGCGAAGTGGCAGATCTCGGTCCAGAGCAGGAAGTTCACGTTCTGTCCGTCGAATTTCTTGTCGGGCTTCACATATCCGTCGTTGCTGTCGGCTGACGATTCGGTATCGGCTCCGCTCTGTGTGTCCGTGCTGTCAGTCGTGACGCCGGACTGTGTGTCGCCGCACGCGGAGAGGCTTCCGGCGAGCATGAGGGATGCCAGAATGATAGATATTGTGCTGTTGTTTTTCATAATATTCCGACCTTTCGTTTCAATTTGTTGCTTAAAACAATTATACACCATCCGACCGGGCAATAAAAGAAAAATAATATATAATACTGGACAATTTGTGCGATGTGTGGTATAATGGACATATAATCCGAAAGGTGGTAAAGACAGAATGAAGATGTTTGTCAAGGATATACGCGTTCCGTTCGTCAGCAGGGGAAACAACGGCTCTTACGGAGAGCACTATCACTACGAACTCGAGTACTGGCACATGATAGACGGAAGAGCTGAGGTGAGGGTCGGGGGAAAATCGTACACGCTCTCTTCCGGGCAGGTATTCATCGCTTTTCCGTTTGTCGAGCATGAGTACATATGCAATTCCGAAAATCTCTCGACTGTCGGTATTTTTCCGCCGACGGACATTCATGAGTTCACGGATATTCTGCTCAGGTACAAGCCGGTGAGTCCGGTGATCAATGTCTCTGAGATGTTTCCGGGATTCGGGGAGGCGCTTGACAGGTTTTTCAGGTATTTTGCGGAGGGCGGCGCGAACGGTCATGTTGTTTCGTGTATGCTCGGCGCGCTTATCGGGGAGATGCTTTCCGGGACGCGGCTTGAGAGCCGTTGCGGCGCGTCACCGGATGTTTTTGAGAAGCTCATAGATTATTGTCTTGAAAATTTCTGCGACACGGAGCTGACGCTTGAGCGCGCTGCGTCGACGCTCGGGTACAGCCGGTGCTATCTTTCGCACGTGATGAGCGATTCGGTCGGGATAGGCTTTACGAAGTTCGTGAACTCGCTGAGGGTGAACAAGTCCTGCAAGATGCTTATGGACGCCGGGATTCCGATAACGATGGTGGCGCTCGAGTGCGGGTTCGGATCGATAAGAACCTTCAATCGGGTGTTTGCCGGTTTAACCGGCGTGACGCCGAGGGATTTCAGACGCGAGTGGGGCGGAAGAGATACGCACGATTATTATGAGAAGAACGCGGGGATGTTCAATATATGACCCGCGCGCGAAAAAAAGGACCGCCGCGGAAGGCGCGGAAACGATTATATGATTACTATAAGGATAGGTTTCAGAGGATGACAATGAGCGCTATGTCTTAATACACAGTAAGGCACTATGTTTTGAACTTTATCTTTATGCAGAAATGAGCGGCGCACCGATTGACAGGTGTACTGGCTTTGTGGTATAATATATTATGATGAATTATGGCAGGCGTTGATGGTACTTGCCGGAATGGGTGAAAAATATGCCGGAATACAGGTTTGACGGGGCGTTCGGGACGCTCTACCAGTCGCGCGGCGGGCGCGAGGAGATTTGCGAGGCGGCGGACCTTCGTGAGCCGACGCTCGTCGCGGGGATACACCGCGATTACATATCCGCCGGGGCGGACGCCATAAAGACGAACACTTATCAGGCGAACCCGCTCGTCTTCCCTGACAACGGTATGCTGAGCGAGGTGATCTCGGCGGGATTCAGGATAGCCAATATGTGCGCCGCCGAGGCGGATGTAAGATACGGCAGAAAGGTGGAGGTCTTCGCCGACATCGGCGGTATTCCCGCTGACTATGACACTGCGTCGGACGGTTACATGAGGGTCGCGGGCGAGTTTCTGCGGCTCGGCGCCGACAGGTTCCTGTTTGAGACGCTCGACGATCTGGCGCCGCTCATACCGGCTCTCGTTCATGTGAAGAAGGAGCGCCCGGACTCGGTCGTTATCGTTTCTTTCGCCACGGCGCAGGATGGATACACAAGGCTCGGACGGAACATCTTCACACTGCTTGGCGCGGCGGCAGAGTACGCGGATTTTGTCGGCATGAACTGTGTGTGCGGTCCGTCGGTGATGCTCGGGCTCGCCTCTGAGATACCGTCGAGGATACCCGGATTCGATATGCGGCGGCTCTCCCTGATGCCGAACGCGAGCTACCCGGCAAGGCAGAACGGGCGGATGGTCTTCGCCGACAACACAGTATATTTCGCGGAAAAGCTCGCCTCAATGGCGGCGCTCGGAGTCGGGGCTGTCGGAGGCTGCTGCGGAACCACTCCGGAGCATATGCGTCTCGCGTATCTGCGGCTCGGGGAAAGCGCGGAAGTCGGCGTGTACGGCTCGTCGCCTGAACAGACTGTCGGGAGAAAGAGCTTTTTCGAATGTTTCGATTACTCCGGGAAGCTGATAGCGATCGAGCTCAATCCGCCGGTGAACACTGACTCGTCGTTTTTCTGTGACTGCGCGCACAGGTTCATCGCTGCGGGGGTGGACGCGCTGACATTGACTGACTCTCCGCTCGCGAGGGGCAGGGCGGACCCTATGGCGCTCGCCGCGAAGCTGCACCGTGAGACCGGGATGCCGGTTCTGCCGCACCTGACCTGCCGGGACCGGAACCGCATCGCGATGAAGGGCGCGATGCTCGCCGCGGCTATGGACGGAGTCGACAGCGTTCTCGCGATAACAGGCGATTCACCGGATGAGGGGCTGCGCTCGGATGGCATAAAGGCGGTTTACAATATGTCGTCTCTCGGGCTGATTTCCTACATCTCGAGCCTGAATGAGGATGTGTTTGCCGCTTCGCCGATGTATGTCGCAGGAGCGCTGAACGTCAACGCGCCGAACTTCGGGGCTGAGCTCTCGAGGGCGGAGAAAAAGATAGCCGCCGGGGCGAAGATGCTTATGACTCAGGCAATATTCACGCCGGAGAGCGCGGAGAACCTGAAGCGCGCGTACAAGCTGATAAAGGAGAAATACCCGGATGTACGCCTTCTCGCGGGTATAATGCCGCTCGCCGGATACAAGAACGCCGTATTCCTGAAAAACGAGGTCGGCGGGATAGCGATTCCGGACGGGCTTATCGAAAAGCTGAAGGACGCGTCGAAAGAGGACGCGAAACGGATTGTTATCGACTTTGCCGAGAGAACCATAGACGAGGTATACGCGTTTGCCGACGGATTTTATATAATGTTCCCTCTGAAGCGATATGAGCTTGCGGAGGAGCTTGTCGGGTATATACGCGGAAAAAGATAAAAGATAAGCAATAAATTCTTACAGATGAGAAAGGAAAACAAAAATGATAATCATCGGAGAAAAACTCAACAGTTCTATCCCGAGCGCGCTCGAGGCAATGAAAAACAGTGAGGACGAGATAGTACGCCTGATAAAGCTCCAGTCGGACGCCGGAGCCGATTACCTCGACATCAATACCGCCCTCATGACCGACGCCGAATACGAGGCGATGGAACGGATCGCGAAGCTCGTTCTCTCTGAGAGCGAATGCGGCATAATGCTCGACTCCCCGTCGCCGGACGTCCTTACGCGCGCGGCGAAGCTCTGCGGCGACCGGAAGCTCATACTCAACTCGGTCACGTCGGACGAGCGTATCGACGAGCTCGCGCCTGTGGCGGCGGAACTCGGCTGCGGCATTGTCGTCATGCCGATGAGTGTTGACGAGGGCATTCCAACATCCGCCGATGGACGGCTTGTCTGCGCCATGAAGGCTGTCGAAAAGCTGACCTCTGTCGGCGTCAATGAGGAGAACGTCTATGTCGACGCCATCTGCGAGACCCTCGCGACCGGAGACACAAACGCACTCACCGCGCTTGACACGATAAAGCTTGTCAAGGAGAAGACCGGCGCGAAGACCACCTGCGGTCTGTCAAACGTGTCCTTCGGGCTTCCGAAGCGCGCTTTCATCAACGCGGCGTTCATGTCTATGGCAATCCTCTGCGGTCTCGACTCCGCTATAATCGACCCGACGTCGAAGGAGCTGAGAAAGGCTCTGCACTCTGCCGAGGCTGTCGCCGGAAAGGACGAGTACTGCATGAATTACCTCGAGTTTGTCCGCGGGGAGTTTGATATCTGAGAATTTACAAAATCTTATTGAAAGATATCCATTGATGGGTTATAATAGTAAGAGATAATTTTTATTTGGAGGATCAACAAGTGTTTACTATTCTTACAGATACGGCGACAACGACCGCGAGTACCGGTATGCAGGGGCTCACCACGATTATCATGCTCGTGGCGATGCTGGCGGTGTTCTATTTCTTCATGTACCGCCCGCAGAAGAAGCAGGAGAAGGAGACCGCGCAGATGCGTGACTCGCTCGCTGTCGGAGACGAGATAACAACCATCGGCGGCATCATCGGACAGGTCGTCAGCATTAAGGATGAGACCGTCATGATCGAGACCGGCCGCGACGGAACGAAAATCCGTATCCTCAAGAGCGCCGTGAAGTCGATCGACGTCAAGGCTGAGGACAAGAAATAAAATAAACGAACATCCGCGGCGTTTCGGCGTTGTGGCAGGCATACATGTTCCTTCAGGCGCATATGATCTTAACGGTAATGCTTTTATGATCGGGAGGAATTTTGTATGCCTTTTAACAGGAACTCGGACGAGCGTGGGTCCGGCGGAATATTCAGGGTGCTTATCGGGACAGGGATCGGCGTCGCGGCGGCGCTTGTTCTGGCGCTTATTATGACCTGTGCGGCGCTTTCCGCGAGGGATCCGGCGGCGCTTCTGCTTCCGCTTTCAATGGCTGCGTTGATTATCGGAGCGGTTGTTTCGGGGGCTCTGTCGTCTGTCGGCGGCGGGGCTGTATCGGGTCTTCTCGGCGGAGCGCTGTATGTGCTTGTTTTCTGGGTGATCTCGCTGTTTTTCAGGGTGGACGCCGAGAAGGAGTGCGGTGTTCTGCGGATGCTTCTCGGATATTCCGGGTGTCTTCTTGCGGCGTTTCTCGGCGGTCTCGCCGTCTCGCGCGGGGAAAGACAGAAGGGAAAGGTCAGCGTCCGGAGCGGCGCGAAAAGTCCCGCGGCAATGGCGAGAGAAAGAGCCGACCGCGGAAGAAGGCGGAAATAATCAAAGGACAACCGCGGGACGCGGTGAGGTGTTGAAAAATGGTACATTCGTTCAAATACGGCGGATACCGCTTCGCGTATGACACGGTCAGCGGTACGCTTTTCAGGTTTGATGAGCTTACATACAAGATGCTCGACTATATCGGTCTGCCGATGCCGGTTGACTGCCCGTCGGCGCTGAGGTATGATCTCGCGAAATATGACTCCATGGCGATTGATGACGCGTACGACGCGCTTTACGCTTTGTCGAAGGAAGGGAAGATTTTCGTCCCGGAGAACGGCGCTGAGATTGTCAGACCTTCGGTCACCGACCCTGTGCTCGTGCTCTCGGACGGAACTGTCGTCTCGCACGGAAATCCGCATATTCCGGAGAGCGCGTACTCGCTCGATAACGCCGACATCCGTATCGTGAGCGGGGACGACCCTCTGACGGCGGAGGATATAACGACGCTCGCGAAAGAGATAGACAAACTCACCCGCGAATATCTGAAACGCGGCGATGGAAGGGCGTTCGCGCCGGTCGACGGGGATAAACCCGGAAAGCCGGTTGGCGTCGGATGCTTTACCGTCGGTGAAAAGTCGGTATCCGACGAGCTGTTTGCGAAGCGCGCCGAAAGCGTGCTCGCGCTCGGGTCTGAAGAGGATAAGTGAATGTGAGGGAACTGCCGGGGACGGCAGTTCCTTTTTAGCAGCTTTGATGGCTTTCTGGCTTGACGCCCAGACTGATGTCCAGCTGTCTGTCGGATAGCATATTTCTCTTCTTAAACGCACGGTTATCACATCCATCATTACGCCATGAACTATGCCGTAATCAAAGCTGATGTGGTTCTTTATATAGTCAAACATCTACAGGATCGAGGCTCCAAACCGCCGGATTAATCGCGCCTCCGACGCGAGACGCACATCCGTACTCGCCGAAGAGTATCGGCTTTCGCGCGGAATCCGAAGGCAACTCCGATCTGCCGTTCGTTTAATGCGCTCATGTTCATATTGTTTTGTTCTCCTTTGCTGTTTAGATATTGCTGACAATTATATTCCCCCGTTCGCTTCCGGTATTCCCTTAAGATATCCGGTGGCGAACAGTCTTCCAAGTGTGTCGTACCCTTCGTTTCTTATTTTCTCCCCGGCAAGTCAAGGCTCGTGAAGATTCTTGCGACCCCGCTGAGCTTTTCGAGCGGCGGATCGTCCGGATGGAGCGCCAGTTTAACTCTGTATTTCTCGGCGTAGGGTATCACCGCTTTTATAAAATACTCATAATTCGCCCACATCCTGTCGGCGCCGATCACGGTGTCGTCCGGGGTGAAATCATCAAAATCATGTGAAAATATTCATTTAAAGAAGGATATTCAGAATGAGCTTCAGAATGAAAGAGACCGACCGCGCGTTTTTCGTTCTTACGATTGACGACGCGAACAGATTTCTCGGCAGGATATATGACATCTGCCATGAGTACGGCGTGCCGCTCTGCCCGGCGATAATTCCGTGGAATCTTGACAATGTCTATGACGACCCGAAGCTGCTCGAATGGAGCCGCCGGTACTATGATTACTCGGACCGCAACGGCGTGCGCGGCGAGCCGCAGTACTGGAACCCGAGATACTGGCCGGGAGACTACACACTGGAGGAAAATCTCAGAAACATCGACGGCTTTGTCAGGGACAAAAAGTTCGTCGTATTCGCGATGCACGGCAGCGACGACCCGGAAAGCTGCGAGTGTCCGGAGAAATTCCGCGAGATCATCAGGCATATAGTCTCGCTGACGATAGACAAGGCTGTCATAACGACGTGGGCGGATGTGTTTGACCGGTTCTGGGGTGTGTCGGAGTAAATTATAAAAGAAGACCGGAGAGTCACTGTGGCTCTCCGGTCTTTATATCGATATCGTTATACTTCCTGTATCGACCTGTCAATGATCATCCTCTTCATATCGTCGGTCAGTCTGTTGAAGTACTCCGAATACCCGCCGACACGGACTATCAGGTTCCTGTGAAGCTCCGGGTGTTCCATCGCGTCGAGGAGAGTCTCTCGCGAGACGCAGCTCACCTGCATCTGTATTCCGCCCATCTCCATGTAGCCGAGTATCAGCGCCCTCAGCGTCGCGTCGTTGAACTTCGACGTCAGGTTGAAGTTGAGAACCGGCGTCCCGCACAGCTTGTCGAGCGCGAGCGACGTCACACTCCCGAGAAGAGCCGTCGGTCCCGACCTGTCCTTTCCGAAAATAGCTCCGAGCGAGTCGCAGAGCGGTGAATATGCCTCTCTGCCGTCCGGTGTCGCGCCGACGTCCCGTCCGGCTTTCGCGTGGCTCTCGAACTGTATCGACGCCGGGATGAACGCCTCGCCTATCGCGGGTTTCAGATCGTCAAGGGTGCTGTAGATGTCGTTTGTCAGTCTGTGAGCGAATTTATTGACCTCGCTGTCGCAGGTGCCGAAACAGAGCGGTTCCTTCCGGCACTCGGCGAGAAATACCTTGTCGTTATTCCGGAGCTTTGAGATCATCTCCTCCGGTGTGATGACCTTCCGGTCGAAAATCATGTCCTTTATCGTCAGCATAGAGTCGACAACGTTTATGTTGCCGGCGAAATTTATTATGCTCCACTTATACCTCGCGCCGCCGCGGTAGTATTCAACGCCGTTGTCTATGCAGTCGTCTATGAGCAGCGTCCTGAGCGGAACCGGCAGAACCTCGGCGCGGCGAAGCTGTGACGCGGAAACGTCTCTCGTGACAATAAGCGCGGTTTCGCGCACAAGGTCTATGAACGCCCGGTAGAACTCCTCAAAATCTTTCGCGCCGGGCAGTGAAGAACAGATTGTCTTCTCAAGCAGGAGCGGCAGGTTCAGTCCGGCGTCGATCGAGCCGACGTTCGACATTCCCGCGATCATGCTCTCGGTGCACCCGCCGCCGCAGAAGCGCTTCATGTCCTCTTTCGTTATCGACGGGAGTCTGTCCATAAGTATCCGCGGCAGGTCGACCTTATTGTAGAACGCGGGCTGACCGCCGCCGCTGCGGATCGTCTCAAACGCGAGCTCCCAGATGTCGTCCGGCGTGTCCTTACCGACGAACAGCTCGGTCATCGGGCGGCGCTTACCGGCGAGCGCCTTCAGGCACTGATATACCATCGGATGATAACCGTTCAGCCCGAGCGACATCGAGTATCCCTCGTTTATGTCGAGGTTGTCGTACAGCTCACCTATAAGCGGGACGACATCCTCGCCTTTGTAATACGGCAGGAGACCGTCGGCGAGACACCCGAGATTGTCGCAGCAGTCGAGGTACATGATGAAGTTCCAGCCCTCGATCGCGTCGAAGATGTTCTCCGCCGGGCGCATCGGTATTTTTTCAAGAGCCGAGACAAGCTCTTCCGGCGCGCCCTCGTCCCTCAGATACCTCACGCATCGCTCGGAGTAGGCGTGCAGTCCCTCGACAAGGTGAAGCAGTCCTTCCCGCATATCCGTGTCCGCGATTTTCTCTATCCGCGGTATGTATGAGAGAAAGCCTTCGCGCAGTATCCGCTCATAGTACGGCATCGAATGCACCCACATAAGCCCCGCCACACGGTGCTCGACAGGTATGCCGATTACATAGCCCTGAAGAAAATCCTCGCGGTATTTTTTCGCCGTATCCTTGTCCTTTATCCGGTTTTCCTGCCCCCAGAGCAGGTTTGTGTAGGAGTACGGGAACGCGCCCTGCTTCCCGGACGGGTAGAGCCTTTTCGTCTTGTCGTATTCCGGGAGCGGGCTGTTCTCAAGAAATCTCCTTATTCCGAGCGATTTGCGGTAGAACAGGGAGCGCTCCGGTTCCTCGAACAGACCGGCGCAGAGATATTCGCCGTCAGCCATCAGTTGTTCTGTGTTCATTTTCTTCTTCCTTTCTCAGATAGTTCCGCCGGGCTGAACCCGAGACGCTCGGATATCTCCGCGGCGGTTTTTCTTACCATTTTCTCGAATTGTTTCTTCTTTTCCTCGTCGACCCGATACATGAGGTACATTATGTCGATTCCGGCGATACATTTCCCGTCCGCGCCGAAGACAGGCGCGCCGACGCAGGAGACGCCAGGGATACATTCCTCGCTGTCATACGCGATTCCGCTCTCACGGACAGTCTCAAGCTCCGCGAGGAGCTCTTCGCGCGTGCGTATCGTGTTCGGCGTCATGCCGGTCAGCGTTTCCGGCAGTCCGTCCGCGAGCTCCGGTGAGTTCGCGAGTATCACCTTGGAACCCGCCGAACAATGCGCCGGGAGCAGTGTTCCGATCTCCGCGACGAGCTTTATCGGGTTTTCCGTCTCGAACTGCATCTGTATCACCGCGAAATTCTCACGCAGGGTCACGAGCTGCGTCGACTCTCCGGACTCCTTCGCGAGACGCCCGAGAAGTGGACCGGCGGCGGTGTTGAGCTTCATCCGCCTCTCCGCCGCCTTTCCGAGAAAATAGAAGCCGCTGCCGGGAACGAAATGTCCGCTCTCCGGGTCGGATATCAGGTATCCGCGCTCATTCAGCACCATACATATTCTGTAGACCGTGTTGACCGGGCTGCCGGTGAGCCGCGCTATCTCATTTATCGAGTACCCCGAGTCGCTCCGGGACAGGAGCTCCGCAATATCGAGCATCTTCTCCACCGCGGGAGCCGAGTATTTCTTTTCCATGCTTATGGCAATACCTTTCATACAAACTTCCAGTTCTGATGTGGTTTTGAAAGCATCAAAACTGTTTGGTCAGAATTTTATTTTAGGACTTGTTATTCTGAATATAGTATAGCATATTATATATAAAATGTCAAGAGGAAACGACGAAAAAGAGAAAATTTCTCCGCGCCTGTTGCAATCCGTTTTGTTATGTGCTATAATGTTGTCATCGCAGAGCGGAGGATACATATATGAACGGAACTATATTCAATATACAGAAATTCTGCACGAGCGACGGACCGGGGATACGGACGAACGTATTTCTGAAGGGATGTCCGCTGAGGTGCGCGTGGTGTCATAATCCCGAGTCACAGAACGTCAGACCGGAGCTGCTTTATTACGCCGACAAGTGCGTATCCTGTCTCAGGTGTCTGCCGCTCTGCCGGACCGGGGCACAGACCGTGAAGGACAGAAGGCACTTTCTCGATCGTGAGAAGTGCGTCACCTGCTTTGAGTGCGTCGGGACCGGGTGCGACGCTCTCGCACGGGTCGGGAAAAATATGTCGGTCGATGAGGTCATGGACGAGGTGATCAAAGACAAGGCGTTCTATGACGCGTCCGGGGGCGGAATGACACTCTCCGGCGGCGAGCCGCTGTGGCAGGGGGAGTTTGCCGTAGGACTGCTCGGGGCGTCGAAGAGAGCGGGGGTCAATACCTGTGTCGAGACCTGCGGATTCGTGAAGCGCGGCACACTGAAAGATGTTCTGCCGCTCGTCGACACCTTCCTGTTCGATATCAAGCTGACCGACGACGAGACGCATCGAAAGTATACGGGTGTCCCATTCGGTCCGATACTTGAGAATCTGCGTTTCATCGACAGTATGGGGGCGGATATAGTTCTGCGCTGTCCGATAATCCCCGGCGTCAACGACAATCCGGAGCATTTTGAGCGGGTTGCGGAGATAGCGGACGAGACACGCGGCGTCACCGGGATAGACATCGAGCCGTACCATCCGCTCGGAACCTCAAAGTGCGCCGGTCTCGGAAGGTCGTACGCGATGAAGGACACGGAATTCCCGACGCCGGATGAATCCGACAGATGGGTTGAAGAGATGTCCGGAATGTGCAGGAAGACGGTCAGGAAAGCCTGAAATTACAGACCCGCGGAGCTAATCGTTCCGCGGGATGTTTTATGTCGTTGTTCCGCTTCACGCGATCCTATGCTGTCCGGGTTTTTCACGAATGTGAAAAAAAGCAATTTTTTGCCCCGAAATTGCGTTTTTATGATATACAAGGTTCACTGAATCTGATATAATCTTATATGTAAACAGCGTGTCCGACATACGCGCAAAAAAATCAGATGCTGAAAGGAAGCACAAAAATGAAAAAGATCATCTCGGCGCTCCTCACCACCGCGGTCGTACTTGCCGCGGCAGTACAGGTATCGGCTATAACAAAGTCCGACGAACCCATCACTGGTGGAAACACCGTCTTCACACAGAAGGAATTCATGTACACGGGAGAACCTGACGCGGCGTCTCCGTGGTCGAACGCGTTCTGCAACGAGGATTGGACCGGGTGCCGCTGGACGGCTGAGACAAAGGACGGCGTCGACTGCATAAAGGTCGTTCCGGTGTCCGGTTCGTCTCAGAACTATATGGACTTCAACTACTATCAGTGGAATAACGACAAGTACTATCCGTCGCTCGACTGCTCCGAGTACAGGTACTTCAAGGTCAGGTATATGCTGAATGACAAGGCCGCGGAAACAGCGGTAAAGTCGACCTTCTGGGCTTCTCTTGATTCACCGGTTCTTTCCCAGACGCTGGCGGCGGGGTCACTTGATTACGATATGCCCGCGGCGAAGTCCGGAGAATGGCAGGAAGTCATAGTCGATCTTTCCTCTCTCCAGATGGGCGAATATGTCTGGACTGATTCCACTATCCGTCAGTTCAGATACTATCCGTTCGGCTCGACCCCGGCTGAGGATGGCGCCGAGTGCTGTATCGAGTACATGGCATTCTTTAAGACCGAGTCCGAGGCTGAATCCTACAAGGGTCCGAACGCCGTCGCTGACACGACTGAGGCTGATCCCACCGCTTCCGCCGAGACCGCTGATATGAGCGCTGTCGTAGTTCTCGCGGCGTCCGCTTCACTTGGTCTCGCACTCGCGCTCAGAAAGAAGCACTGAGCTTCACATAACGCTTTTTCATAAAACAGCGCCCCGTCCGTGCGAGAGCGGACGGGGTGCTTTTCAGTTTTCTTTTGATTTGACTATCTTTGAGTACTGGTACGGCGATATTCCCATTCTTCCCTTGAACGCGTGGATGAAGTGCGTCTCGCTCGCGAAACCGCACATATAGGCGACCTGCGCGACCTTCTGTCCGAGCGACATCAGACGTATAGAGTTCGCTATCCTTATGTCGAGTATGTACTGCCGCAGCGTCATGCTCATCACCGATTTGAAGTCGTTTTCGAGCTTACGGGTGGACACGAGAAACTGCTTCGCGATGCTGTCAGACGTGAGACGCTCCCCGAAGTGATCGGTGACGTAGTTCGCGGCGTCGTGAATGTAGCGGTACTTTTCATCTATCGCCTCTGTGATCGATTTGCCGATGTTTCTCTTCGTGATCTCGAGAAGGCACGCGAGCAGCAGTCTGCGCTGAGTCTCCCTCTCCGGTGCCTCGTCGAACGCGCCGAGTATCGAGAACACCTCGTCGTACAGCCTGTCCTCAAGCGGGATGAGCGTTATATCTCTCAGGTAGAGGTCGTTCACGTCGACGAACTGAGAAAAGCTCTCCGCGACCGACTTTGCGAAATGAAAGACGAAGATGTCATAATTATCGGTCGGATGATCGATGTTCACGTGACAGGAATACGGCTTATAGAGCAGGAGGCATGGCCCGCGGTGATCTATGCGCGTTCCGTTCGCGATAAGCGTCATGTCGCCGCTCTTAATCACGTCGAGCTCGTAGTGATTGTGAAAGTGAAATTCTTTTGAGCCTTCCCAGTGCGTCGTCCTGTGAAACGCGAACATCGGGGCGGAAAAATCGTGGAATATCGTATTCATGCGGCTGCCTCCGTAAGACGGCTGGTCTTTCAGTTCTTCTCGTTATAGTACGTATTAACGCGGTTGTCGATGATCTTTATAACCTCTTCAAGACTCATGCCCTCGCGGTTTCGGTAGACGTCGAGCTCTTCCATGATGACAGAGATGATCTTCTTCTCGAGCGGCGTCACGGGTCTCGCGTTCTGTATATCGCCGCGCAGTCCGGCGAGCTTTTCGTCGGTCAGGTGGTATTCGTAATATCCTTCGCCGACATATCTTTCCGCGGTCTCGGGGTCGAGAGGCTCGTTCGCTCTTGACAGTCCGTACTTGCCGTAATACAGCCAGCGCGGGAGGGAAGAGAGGTATTTGTCGAGCGAGCTCTTCGTAACTGTCGCGGACAGAGAGTTGTTCCTCAGAATGTATTTGTCGTCGATGCGCGTCCGGATGAAACCGAACGCCGCGTCCGGATCGGACGAGTCCTTTGAGACCGCGATAATCAGCTTCGGCGTGAGTATCGTTCCGCCGCCGTCATGTGTCGGGTAACCGACGGATATAAGATCGTCGATTCCGTAATTCGCCGCGCACTTCGCGTAGATACCGGCGTCCGGGGCTCTGGAAATAAGCAGCGTCTCGCCATTCGCGAGCGCCGCGAAAATGTTGTCTTCTGTCATCTTGTCCGAGTGATAACCATCGCCGAACCGTTTATAGTCCTCCGCGAAACGGCGGAACAGGTCGTTGCCGAAATCCGTCTTTCCGGTATCGTAGTCGATGAACTCATCGAGTGAAAGCGACAGCATCTTTGAAAAGCTCATGAAGGGCATAAGGCACTCGTCCTCGCCGAGGTTTTCGAGCTTGTCAAGCATTGTCCCGAGAGTCATTTCGTCCGGGAAATCAGCGGCGCTGCCGTAAAGGGTTGATGTCGCGGTCTCGAGCGGCAGGTAATATATCCTGTCACGACCGGACATCTCCTTCACGCTGTCGAGGATGTTTCCGCTGTCGTATCCGCTTCTCTCCATCAGCGGCGTCAGGTCGGTGAAGAAGCCTTTTTCGGAGTAGTTCGAGATGTCCGCGCCGGTATCCGCGTCTATCAGGAGGATATCGGCGAGCTTTCCGGACAGGGCGTCACGCTCAAACTCCGTAACCGCCGATGAGAAGTCGGTGTCGCTTTCGGACTCATAACGCTTTATCTCAATACGGATATCGTCATGCGCGCGGTTGAACTCACAGACGGCATAGGTCGTGAAGTCATCGGCGCGGCCGACGACGGCGATGGTCAGGAGCTTCCGCTCCTTTATCTCATTCATCGGGATCTCATCGAGACGCCAGAGACTGTACGCAAAGTCGAGGCTGTCCCTGACGACGGCGTAAATGTGGTCATCACCGACCGCCGCCGAGACTATCTGCCCGGGAATATCCGCCGAGAGAAGGTCGCACACGACGCTTTCCTCATATTCTCCGTCGGCGTTCCTTGTCCAGCCGTGGATTGCCGTGCCGGTTATCCCGCCGAAATCGTATCCGGGGACAGGTATCACCTTCACGTTTCTGAGACCGGAGATATTGTCCTTTTTCATCTCTCCGGAGAGAAAATCCACGTCATATACGCCGTTTCCGTCGAAAACCCGGAGATTGCCGCCGGTCAGTACGGCTCCGGTTATCCGGACTGATGAATCGACGCGCTTGATATCTCTGTTTCTGTCGATACGCACCGCTCCGGTGTTTGAGACGATATAGAGTTCACCATCGCTCTCAGCGGCGAAGACAATCCCGAAAAAGCCCTCACCGGAAGCGAGGTTGCCTGTTATGCCGTTCACATCGGTGCCGAACAGCTCCTCGCAGTCGTATTCGGAGATGGTTTTTCCTTTTGCGTCGGTTCTGAGCAGCCTTACTTTTTCTACCTTGTCATCAGATATCAGGCTCCCGACGGTCAGATATCCGTCTTCGAGAGAAAATTTGCCTGACTCGCGGTAGCCGTCGTCGGCGCTTTCCATGACGCCGCTGTCGGACAGAACCTCGCCTGTCGCGGCGTCGAGAGTGAGGACGGCGTCAGTATAATCGTAGTCCTCGACAAACCATCCGCCGACCCGCAGGATTCCGCCGGACAGCGAGATCGAGCCCTGCCCAATCTTGAAGCTGTCCGGGAGAGTGATCTCTGTGCCGCGGAAGCGCCCGGAGCTCTCACGTTCCGGCTCCGGGCTCTCACCCCGGCAGGAGATAAGCGGGAATATGAGGCAGGCGGCGAGAAATGCGGAAGCTATGCGTTTCTTCATGGGGGCAATCTCCTTTTCGTGAAGCGGTTTCAGTTCTTCTCGTTATAGTACGTATTCACGCGGTTGTCGATTATCTTTATCGCCTCGTCAAGACTCATGCCATCGCGCGATATATAGGTGTTAAGCTCTTCCATCACTATCGATCTGAGTTTTGTCCACATCGGCGGCAGGATAGAGGCGCCCGCTACGGTGTCTCTCAGAGTGTTTCTGAACTCATCCGTCACCTCGAAGAGGCGGTAGTCGCCGAGCATCGCCTTCAGACTCTCGTCGTTCGGCTCGTCGAATAATGGTGTCCACGCTGTTCTTCCGGTGGGGAAGGCATAGTACTTCGGAAGACTGTTCATGTAGTTCTCAAACGCGCTCTTTGTGAGATATTTTTCCTTATACTTGTCGGAGATTCTCAGCGCGATGAACTCCCACGCGGCGGCGGTGTTCTTACAATTTTTGGTTATTCCTATATAAGTGCTCGGCGACAGGGTGGAGCCGTTCCCGGATTTGTGTGGGTTTCCGACGATCTCAAGGTCGTCGACGCCGTACTTTGCCTCGAGCTCAGCCATATTCGCAATATTAAGCTGCGAGTCCAGGAGCAGCTGCTTTCCGCTCGCGAAATCCGGGTAGATATCGTCGCGTCTGCCGCTCTTGTGCGACTCGATGTGCCGGTAGTTGTCACCGTATTTCTTATAGTCCTCCGCGAAACGTCGGAACAGATCGTTCGAGAAGTTTGTCTTTCCGGTCTCAAAGTCGACGAACTCGTCCATCGCCGTCTCAAGTATATTTGAAAAACGCAGATAATCTACCAGCGTCACGTCGTCCTCGAGGTTCTCTAATTTGTCGAGGAAAGCGTCAAGCGTCAGCTTGTCCGGGAAATCCGACTTCCGCCCGAACAGGGTGTCGATACGGCTTCCGAGCGGAATGTATGGAAGAGTGCCGTTCCTTTCAAAGCCGCTTATCGAATCCATGAAATTGCCCTTGTCATACCCGGCGGCGTCCATGATCGGGTACAGGTCGACGAAAAGTCCCTTTTCGGCGTAGTTCGCGACGTCGAAGCTGGAGCCGAGTATCACGACGTCGGCGATGTTGCCCGAAACCATGTCCTTCTCAAAATTCTCGACAAACTTGTTCGGTTCGGTCATGTCATATTGCCTGAGCTCGATCCTGATGTCGTCATGCGTGCGGTTGAACTCGCTCACCGCGTACGCGGCGGATTTTCCGCGAAGTCCGCTGAGCGCGACGGTCAGAGTTTCTTTCTCCTTGATTTCGTCCGGAGCGAGCATCGTCAGGCGGTAATAATTTGTTCCGCCGTCGAGCTCGTTTATCATGCCGATATAGAACTCTCTGTCAGATACCGCGGCGAGCCCGGTCATCTGTCCGGCGACGTCCGCCGTCAGCGGGTCGCAGAGCAGTTCCTGCGTCAGCCCACCGTTCTCGTCCCTCGTCCATCCGACGATCTGTCCATCTATCACGCCGGCGATGACATAGCCGTCAAGCGCGAAAGGACGCATAAGGAGCTGGGAGTTCGGAATCTCCACGCTCACGAACTCTCCGGCGTCGAAGTCGGCGCGCTTTATGTTCCCGTTCCGGTCGTCCGTCACGACGACTATTCCGTCACTGCCATATGCGGAGCTGCGTATTTGCTGCCTTGACATTATGGTGGAGATGTTGTCGCCGTCGATCTTCGCCGCGCCTATCGTCGTGACGACATATATGACGCCGTCCCGTTCGTCCGCGAAGCGCGGGTAGAAGGTTACGGAAGCGCTCATCGGGTCGAAGGTCATGTCCTCGATCTTTATGCCGAAGATATCATTCAGCGCGTGCTCGGAGGTGACCTTGTCTTTCTTGTCCCTGACGATTAGCTTCACGTCCGCGTAGTGGTCGGTGTCGAAGGTGCCCTCGACCGAAATCGTTTTGCCGTCGTCGAGTTTTCTCGTGTACATCTTTATCGTGCCGTTCAGCGCCAGCACGCTGAACTCGACCGTCTGTGTACCGTCCTCCGCGACCTTCAGGAGAACACGTTCCTGATCCTTTTCCGGATGCTCCGGGTCGAGCTTCGTCCTGCCCTCGATGGTGAAGTATCCGTTTGACCAGCCAATGTCCGCGTAGTCATTGAAAATGTAATCATCCGGCGGGATTATCTCCTCCGCCCGGAAGACGCCGGTCTTTTCCGGAACCGGCTCCGGCGCGTCCTCACCGCAGGAGAACATCGACAGAGTGAGCGCCGATACCATTGCCAGGGAAATGAATCTGAATAATTTTCGCATAATGACACCTCTTTTTCTTGATTTGTAGGGTATAGTCATTATACCATACTCCGAGTGATTTGTCAAGAGAAACTTTCGGCGCATAAACTGACAGAGGGGTGATATGATGCGGTACGGAGGAGGGCGGTACGCGGAGTTCGGCGTCGGCTCAATAACCTACGCGATGAAGGCGAGATCGGCTCTCGACGCCGCCGGGATACAGTCGGATGTCACGAGGCTCGACCCGGCGAAGACGCCGATGGGCTGCGCGTGGGGAATAAGGGTCAATGCCGGAGCCGCCGCCGGGGCGGAAAGGACAATGCGCTCCGCCGGGATAGTTTACAGCGTGATTACACGACCGTCCGGATGACGGACATTGGGAGGAGATTATGATATACCTTGACAACGCGGCGACGTCTTTCCCGAAGCCGGACGCCGTGTATGACCGTGTGACCACGATGCTGCACGAGTGCGGGAATCCGGGCAGAAGCTCGCACAGGCTCGCGATGGTCTCGGAACGTGAGGTCTTCGCCTGCCGTGCCGCCGCGGCTGAGATGTTCGGCTCGGCGCCGGAGAGGGTCGTGTTCACCTGCAACGCGACCGCCGCGCTCAATATGGCGATAAAATGCGGGTACACCGGCGGGAGCATACTTATAAGCGACCTTGAGCACAACTCTGTGAGAAGACCCGCGCTCGCAGCGGCGGACAGGGCGGGGGAGAACGTGCTGATATTCGATTCACACGCCGGAATGCCGGACGGGGAAGAGCGCACGGCTGAGATACTCGCCTCGATCCGCTCGAAGCTCGCGCACACCGCGAAATGCGGGATGCTGGTGTCGACTGCCGCGTCGAACATATGCGGAGTCAGGATGCCGGTGCGGGAGATCGGGCGGCTCTGCCGCGAGCGCGGGATACTCTTAGTCGTCGACGCTTCGCAGGCAGCGGGGCATACAGATATCGACATGAGACGTGACAATATCGATGTCCTCTGTATGCCGGGACACAAGGGACTGTACGGTCCTCAGGGAACCGGGATGATGATTCTCGGGGAAGGCGTCGCGCTGAAAAACAGCTTTATCGAGGGCGGGAGCGGCGTCGATTCACTGTCGCCCGGAATGCCGGATGAGCCGCCGGAAAGGTATGAGGCGGGAACGCTCGCGGTTCCGTGCATAGCGGGGCTTCTCGCCGGGATTGAGTTCGTTGCGTCGGTCGGGACGGCGGATATACGGGAGCACGAGTCAAGGCTCGCGGAGATACTGAAAAGCGGGCTCCGCGAAAGGCTCGGCGGGCGTGTGACTTTCTATGGCGACGGACATCCGGGCGGGATACTGCTTTTCGACATTTCGGGCTACTCGCCGTCGGATATCGGGGGATATCTCGACAGGAACGGCGTCGCTGTCCGGAGCGGATACCACTGCGCGCCGCTCGCGCACAGAAAACTCGGCACGAAAAACGGCGCTGTCCGCGCGAGCTTCGGTTGGTTCAACACCGAGGACGACGCAAGGGATACCGCGGAGATACTCGGACGGCTCAGATAATAAAAAGCGGGGATGTTTTTCATCTCCGCTTTGGATTTAGTCGGCTATTCTGGTGAAGAAATAATCGAGCGTACCGACGAACTTTTCCTCGTCGAAGAGCTTTTGAATCCCGTCACGATCGAGGAGGGCGGCGGCGTTTACTTCTTTTGTAGTTGCCAATTCAAGTTCCGCCCCGCCGTCGTGTTCGAAGAGCCATACGTCGAGGATATCCGCGTAACGCTCACCGTTCACATAGCCGCGGACCTCGCTGAAAACGAGTCTCCCACGCGACGGGTCAAGGTCGATTCCGAGTTCTTCCTTTGTCTCTCTCAGCGCGCCTTCAAGGCTTGTCTCGCCTTTGAGGACCGAGCCGCCGGTCGTCTCCCACATCAGGGGATGCGACTTTCTGTCAGCCGCGCGCTGTGAGACGAGAAATCTTCCGTCGGGGCTTTTTATCCAGACATGAACGACGAGGTGATAGCATCCGTCAGGTATGGTCTCTCCCCGCACGTGATCTCGTCCGGTCAGGTTTCGGTTTATGTCGTATAAGTCCCAGAGCTCAGGCATTTTTCTGTCCCTTCAGATATTCAGGCTCTCGCCGCATTTCAGAATTGTCAGCGGCGCGCCGAAGCGCTTCGCGGAGTCGATTACCCAGCTGTCCGGGCAGCCGTTCGAGGCGTAGAGGTCATGATGACCGGGAATGAACGCCTTCGCGCCGCATCTGACGGACAAGTCAGCCGCCTCGTTCGAGTCGAGGTTGCCGATGATATTCCGGGACGTCCTGAACCAGTCACTGCCGTTCACTGGAAGGAACATCACGTCTGGCTTCGCGTCACGGAGCGCTTCCTCAAGACCGGCGTACATACTCATGTCGCCGCCGAAGAAGATCTTTTTCCCATCTGCCTCGATCAGGTACGAGAGTTCAGCGAAGTCGCCGTTTTCGTCGCGGTGCAGCTCGGTGTGAGCGCAGGGAATCGGTGTTATCTTCACTCCGGCGAGCTCGAACGGGTCTCCCCATTCCGCGGGCGCGGGGGCGCGCATCAAGGTCGGGTGTCCGCCGATCGACTCTATGATCTTTCCGGACGGCGCGGGGACGAGAGTGAATGAGCGCATTCTCAGACGGTAGAACGGCTCGAGCGTCTTCTTGTCGAGGTGGTCGCCGTGCGGGTGGGAGATCACGATTACGTCTGGCGAGAGATCGGCGAGGGTGCACGGCGCCGGATATTTCCTGTGACCGAGCGGTCCGTCGACCGAATCAGAGAGATACGGGTCGGTGACGACGCGGATGGTCGGGGTCTCGATGAGACAGCACATCTGTCCGAGGTAAGTTATTGTTGGCATTTTATTGTTTCCTTTCTGTCAGTATTTTTTTCTGGGAAAAGCATATTTTCAATATATGATTCGCTAAACACAGGATCTTCGGCGAGAGGGACAAGCTCCGCGTTTTTTACGAGAGCGTCATATTTTTCTGTTCCGCCGGTCAGTATCCGCGCTGCGCCTTTCAGGGACGCGTTGCCGAGGATATCGTACCGCGCGTCGTCGTATTCAGGCAGGAGACCGATACGCTCGCAGAGCCCGATGTCGATGCCGCTCCCGAAACCTCCGGCGAGACAGACGCGGATCGTTTTTCCGGGACAATGTTTTTCGAGAGTGTCAATACCGGCGCGGATTGCGCTCTTCGCGAGCTGGAGGGCGCGTATGTCCTCCTCTGTCAATGTGACGCCGGGGGCGAGAGTTACCGGGAATTCTATGTAACCGCTCGTGTCCATGACGCCGGCGTCAAGAATTGCCGCTGCCGCCGAAATGAGCCCGCTGCCGCATATACCTCTTGCCTCTCCGCCACCTATCACATGACAGACGAAATTCTTACCGTTCCACGTGACATTTTCGACGGCTCCATCGACGGCGCGCATACCGCAGGATATCTCTGCGCCCTCAAGCGCGGGTCCCGCGGCGGTCGACGCGCACAAAATCCTTCCTTTATTATATAGCATAATCTCGCCGTTCGTTCCGAGGTCAGCGATAATAATTCTCTCATCCTTCTCCGGAGCCGCCTCGAGCAGCGAGCAGACAACGTCCGCGCCGACGAAAGCAGAAACGCATCCAGGAAGGTAAAACACACAGTCCGGTATCTCCGGTATAGTGATCTCCTCGCCGAACAGCGTCTCCGGCGTGAACGGATACGTCCCCATTCCGGATACATTGCGGTCAGCGAAAAAGTGAAGCATTGTCGTGTTCCCGACGGCGACCGCTCTGACGACTTTACCGGCGGATGAACTGAACAGCTCCGCTATCGCGCGCCGCAGTTCCGACACGAGCTCGGCGTGATGCTCCGCGTCGGCGCCTATGCGGGAGATGACGTCCGCGCCGAAGCTTCTCTGCGGGT
This sequence comes from uncultured Eubacteriales bacterium, assembly GCA_900546315.1. Lineage (GTDB taxonomy): Bacteria > Bacillota > Clostridia > Oscillospirales > CAG-272 > Flemingiibacterium. The sequence continues at coordinate 5,075 of URCP01000018.1, read as the reverse complement.
TCGGGATGACCGCGCCGGACAGGCGGGTTCCGCTCATGTCGAAGAATTCAGCCTCTATATTGGTCGTGCCGATATCGAGCGCGGCGAGAATTTCCGGCTTTTCTGACAATTTATCCGGCGCGGGTCGTCCGGCTCTGATTTCAGGAATGTCGACGATTATCTCTGCCTCACCGCTCATCACCGCGAGACAGGCGAGCCTGATACTGTATCCGTCTGCCGGCGCGGCGTCCGCTAGCAGCTTTCTTTCGGATTCTCCGGGCGGCTCGAGGGCGCCTTTCGCTGGCACACGGCACTTGCCGCAGAGACCATTTCCTCCGCATGGGAGCTCAGGCGTTATAAGACCCGCGTCGGCGAGAGCTTCCGCTATTGTTTTTCCGGGACTGTTAAACTTTATTTTCACGCGGCGGTTCCTTTCAAATTTATTCCTTATTATTATAACATACGGCGCGGTGGTTTTCAAGTGTTTTCTGAGAAAAGACAAAAAAGAGCCCGCCCGCGGGCAGACCCTTTTATGATTGCTATGTCACCGGCACTCGCCGCGCTTCATGGCGATATGTTTCATCACTGCGTCCGCCATATCGTCGGTTGTGATGACTCCGCCACTATAGAACGGCGTGTGTACTTTGTCCTTTAACGGCGCGGTCCACTCTTCCGGTATTCCGGACGCTCCGCGCATCGCGCCGACAATCGAACCGACCGTCGCGCCGTTGCAATCGGTGTCAAAGCCGTTCTGCACCGCGAAGCATATGCTCTTTCCGTAGTCTCCGCCGCAGTAGAGCAGGGACGCCGCGACGAGTTCCGCGTTCGCGATCGTGTGGACCGCGTCGTGCTTTCTGAACTCGTCGTTGCGCTTGAAGAAACCCTTCGTGAATTCCTCCTCGCCGACGCCGTTCCGGAAATCTTCGAGAACTCCCGCGATACGCTCGTAAAGTCTCGATGTCGCCGGTATCTGCGACAGCCCGCACCGGACAATCTCCGCCGGGTCGTCGAGAAGGAACGCGCCCGCGACCATCGCCGCCGAGAACATCTCGCCGTATATGCCGTTCTTTGTATGCGATATCCGCGCGTCGCGCCAAGCCATTCCCGCCGCGGTCTCAGGATCTCCCGGATTTATGTAACCGAAATAGTCGCCGCGTATCTGCGCGCCTATCCACTCGCGGAAAGGATTCTTGTACTTCGCGGACTCCGGCGGCATATAGCCCGCCATTATGTTGCGGAGAGCGACACGCTCCGCGGTCGCGACGTATCTTATGCTTATGTTGTCCTTCCACCATCTCGCGACGTTTCCGGACGTGAAATTCAGACCGTACTCATCGACGATTCTCAGAGCTATGACCGGATAATTCGTGTCGTCGTCGCCGGGGAAACCGTCGGTCAGAGTGTCGCCCCAGCACTGCCACGGACGATCGAAGGTGAAGCGGTTCGACGAGTAGCGCGGGTCCGCGACGTCTGTCGACGTTATATACCTGCGCAGAGGGAAGTTCCCGCTCCGCTTCAGCATATCGTGTAGCTCATCGGTCATTATGCACTCGACGGGCTTCCCGAGAAGGCAGCCCGCGACCCTTCCGCGCCATGCGCCGACTATTTTTTCTCTGAGAGCACCGTCATCCGGCGTCGGCGAAAAAGCGAGCTTCACGCCCTCTGGGCGGCGCAGGCGTATCTCGTGGAGGTCGTCCGGCTCGTCGTATCCGTAATCCTCGCGGATCGGTGAGCCGTACATATGGCGGAACAGCGTGTCGGCGAGAGCTTCCTTCGTTTCACCGTTCTTCATGGCGCTGACCGCGCGGGCGACGTCGGCTATGTCCGAGACGTCATGTCCCTCGTCGCGGAACTCGTCGAGGTCGGTCAGGATATCCGGCGCGTAAGACTCCCAGAGGTCGAGGTCATCATAGCTCGGCACGAGAGCGTCCTGCCGTCTCAGAGCGTCGGCGGACTGCACGGACGAAAGGTCACCGAGCCAGTCGAGCGAGACACCGAAGGTCTTCGCGATGCGCATCAGATTCTCGAGGTCCGGGAACGCCGTGCCGTTCTCCCAGCGCTGAACAGCCTGACGGGACATACCGAGCCTTTCCGCGAATCTTTCCTGTGAGAGACCCTTCGAGGTGCGGAGGGCGATTATTTTGTCACTGAACATTGTGAATTCTCCGTTCGGAACTTATTTGAAGCGGCTGTAGCCGCTGCATATACTGATTATACCGCGTCCGGAGAATTTTGTCAACCGCATACACGAGACTCTTCACGGCAAAGTATGCGCGGCAATCTTACACCGAATAGTATATCGCGGACAGGGCGCTTTTCGCGTAGTCCTCCGGGATTTCGAGATGATAATCCTCCGGAGATTTCAGACACTCGAACATCACGTAGGAATACAGGAAGAAGGCGTTCTGCATGATGAAATTCACGTACTCCTCGTAAAGGTCGCGGCGGATGTGCGGGAGGATAATCTCGTCGCCCGCCTTCGCGGCCTTGCTTTCGTACTCCGGGATGAGCGGCGACACCGCCTCGCCGAGGATGCCGATGATTTTCTTGCTCGTCTCAAACGCCATGACCGGGAGAGCCGGCTTGAGACCTTTTCCGGTCTTTTCGAGAAATCCCGCGCCGACGAGCTCCGCCGCCGTGTATTTTTCGCTCTCACTCAGCTCGGCGCCCGGGTCTTCGGAAAGACGCGTCAGGAGCGAGACGTGCTCGGCGCCGATGAAAGAGCTTCTGTCCGGAAACGGCTCTATCTGATAAAGATTCGCGAAGGTCAGGCGGGAATACTTTCTGTCGCGGAAATTCGTGTGCATATTGCTCCAGTTGACCGACCGGCGCTCGTGAAAGACGAGCTTTTCGTCCGGAAGGGTGAAGATTCCCTCATACCGCCACTTCTTGCCGTTCGACGCCGGAACGTCCTTCCCGCGGCGGAACAGCCCAACCGCCGACGCCGAGAACGACTGGCAGGCGTAGACATACATGAGCCACATCAGACGCCCCTCCGGAAAGTCGTTTCCGTAGAAATCAAGCGTGCGTATCTCCGGCAGAACCCCGAGTATCGCGTCGCGTATCTCCGGCGCGAGCCCCGAATATATGTCGGCGAGCCGTTCTGACATATCAATTTCCGCCTGCATCGGCAGCATCACGAAGTCGGTCAGATACTTCCCGCGCGAGGTCTCCTTTATGAACCGGTTCTCTTTGAGAAAATCTAACTTTTCCTCGAAATACACCGGCGCGACGGCGATTTCGTCGGATATCTCCCGCACGGTGTGCGGTCTCTCGCGGCAGATCACGAGTATCTGCTTTGTCATGAGGTCCTGTGTTGTGCTGTAGTAATCTGGCGCAGAGCCGCTGCCGCGCCACATCACCTCTGCGGGGGCGAACGCGCTTCTTCCGGTCTTTTCCATCGTACGTGTTCCTTTCTTCGTTTTTATTTCGGACTGTGTCTCCGGTTCCGGGACAAGCTCACCGCGAAGGAAGACGGCGGCGTCGTGGAGGCGGCGTCTGACAGTTCCGCTGGGTATCCCGAGACATCTTGATATCTCGCGTTCGGTCATACCCGCGAGGTATCTGAGAACCATCACCTCACGCAGACTCCTTGACAGGACGGACAACGCCGACCAGAGGGCGGTTTGCTCTTCCTCACGTATCAGTCTGTCCACTGTGCCGTCCGGGACGAAAGGCTCCGGAACGTCGTCGAGCCGGACACAGCCGTCGTATTTCAGGCGCAGGAACATATTCGTCCGGTTCGACGCGAGTCGCCAGTACCAGCTGTAAAATGAAACTATCTTCTCCCCGCGTTCATCCGCGCGGCGCAGACCCTCGAGCGCGGACAGAAGTATGTCCCCCGCGAGCTCTTCCGCGTCAGCGTCGTTCCCGAGGCGCTTTCTCGCGTAGAGGAAGGTCTTTGCCATCAGCTCTTCGTTTATAATTTTTCCGGTGTCCATCCGCTTCTCCTTTCGTGGTTCATATTTATAAGTATCGGAAGCTATCTTTTTGTTCGGTATCATCCGGCGTTTTTTATCGTGATGTCCGCGTCGGGGCGCGAATAAATCCTGTCATAAATGTCAATATTTGCGTGTGGAACCGCTATTTATGAAAGGATGATGCAATATGCGGAAAACAGTGATCCTTGCCGCCGCCGCGCTGACGGCACTCTGTATGATGACCGGCGCGTCCGCCATCACGGAGGATTTCACGGATCTGACGTCAGAAGACATGATGACCGGAGAAGTATCTCCGGACGAAACCGCGTCATACGAAACAACGGACGACCTTAAGACCGTCACGATCCGGATAACCGGAGGAGCGGAGGGCTCGCGGTACGCCGCTTATCGGCTTCTCGATCTTGTCGACGGGGAATATGTCCCGAGGGATATGTATCCGGAGCTTCTCCGGACTCTCGGAGATGACCCGTATCAGTCGCTCTGTGCGCTCGACGCCGACGGCGCGAGAGAATTCGCCGACATGACAGTACGGGGGATAATCGCAGAGCCGTACATCGGCGCCGATTATACCGCCGAGCGCGGCGTCTTCATGGATATCCTGCCGGGGTACTATCTGATACGCGAGTACAGGACGGGGACAAGACAGGACTCGGTTTCGCTCGCCATTCTCTGCGACGCGGCGGGAAATGTTGATATATCGACAAAAGAGGATATCCCGACGCTTGAGATGAAGCTCGACGAGAACGGCAAATACAGCGACGCCGCCGACGCGTCGTTCGGTGATCTGATCACGCTCAGACTGACAGCGCGTCTTCCGGATACCTTGTCGGATTTTCCGGAGTACCCTCTGACATTCGAAATAACGCACGCGGACGGGATCAGGATTGACACCGGAAATATCGTCGTTTCGACTGATGAATCAGAAATCACCGGCTGTCTGACAGAATCCGGAGATGACAAAGACACACTGACGATCACCGTACCGGATATATCCGGTCAGGAGATCACAGGAGAAGAAGTCGTCGTCACTATACCCGCCGTCCTCACGGATGAGGCAGTGTGCGGCGCCGGTGGAAACGCCGTCACGGCAGGGCTGATATATCCGATAAATCCCTACGGAACGGGGACGGGCAGATCTGTCACCGATATCGTCCG
>URCP01000017.1 GCA_900546315.1 uncultured Eubacteriales bacterium | reverse complement strand
ATACGCGCGCGCCGCTCCGGTTAAGTCACGTGTTATTGATTCTGCCTTTTGTCCGCTTGCTGGGGAGGTAAAGGACTTTGAAAAGGCCTTTCCCTCCCCTGCACCCCTCCCTTTCTCAAACTTTATACATCAGGCGAGCAAAGTGCACTCGAGCCACAGACGCTTATATGGTTTTGCGCCGCGAAGGGCGTAGTCGCACAGCTCACGGTAGAAAGCGTCAATCGACGCGAGCCCCTTCGCGGGAACGTCGCCCGAAAACTCCGCCGCGAGAACCGCGTCCGCGGCAGCCGTGAATCCGCTGTCCGCCTTCATTCCAAGCGCCTCGTCGACCCTCGCCGCGAACGCCCCTATCTGCTCGCCCGGCTCAGGTCTGTAACCGAGCTTTGAGAGCAGCCGCATTATTCTGTCGTCAAGCTCCTTCGCCGCCGCTGTCCTGCCAGCGGAATCACGCGCCTCACGCGCCCTCCGCGACAACTCCTCACGCCCGGCACGAACCCGAGCCGCCCGCGTCCTCAAAGCAACTATACAGATGACAATCACCAGAACGACAACCATAACCGCGATAAGCACCGGCGGTATCCTCACCGGCTTCTCCGGCTCGACAATCTCATCGTCCGGAGCCGTCGTATCCTCCGGCATGGTCGTCTCGCTGTCCGTGACCACATCCGTCACCTGCGTTGTGTCATCCGGAACAACATCCGTCTCCACCTCATCGACCGTCGGGACAAGCCCCTCGTACATCTCCGAATAGTAAGGCGTTGTCGCCTCATACTGTACCCATCCGTAATCGTCGTAATATACCTCAACCCACGCGTGCGCGTTGTTGTCGAGCACCAGAGACGAATACTTTCCGACGGCGTCGCCGCCGGAATTTCTCGAAAAATCGCTCGCAATATACCCCTCCGCGTACCTCGCCGGTATCCCGAGCGAGCGTATCATCATGACGGCGGAGGTCGCGAACTGCACGCAGTACCCCTCCTGGGTGTCAAAGAGGAACGTATCCGCCGCGTTGACATAATCCCTTGTCGGCGACGGGTCAACCGGAGACAATGTGTAGACCATATTCTCCGAGAGATAGTCAATCACCGCCATAACCATCATATGTCTCGCCGTGTACTCGTCCATATCTCCGTATCTGCGCGTGTCGACATAAACCCTGTTCTTGTCGATGGTCGCCGGACCGTAAACGACGTCCGAGGCAAGCTGCTTTATCGCGGTATAATTCTCACAACCCGTGAGATAGTTCTGATAAGCGTACTCACGATATTTCGCGACCACACTGATAAGGGCGCGTATATCCCTGCGCTCCTCCTCATCCATAACAAACGCGTAGCGGTAGGACAGGTTGACCTTCTCATCCTCGCTTATCAACTCATCGGTCATTTTGTCGAGCCGCAAAACGGCAGCGGCGAGGATCTGATCCTTCTGCGGCGCGTCCGAGCCGCTCCGGAGATCAATGTCGAGCGAGCCGTCCCGCCAGACGAGGGTTCCCTTGCCGCTTATCACGACGTCATGCACGGTCACGAGATACGCGCGCCTGAGCCCGTCCGCAGAATCGTTGCCGTACGCCGAAATCGTCGATATTATCCTCGACTCCCGTCTGTAATTCTGCACGAAACTGCCGATATTCCCGGCGAACTCCGGATCCCGCAGCAGCGGTATGTCCGAGACGACCGAATAGTCGTCGGAGAAGAGATAGGACGTACTGAGGAATATTCCGTCGCTGTAATTCGAGTACTCCACGTCGCCCTCATCGAAACTTCCGAAGGCGAAGAGCTGATTTTTTCCGAGCCTGTAGGACGGCATGAAAACGACGTTCGCCGTCGGCTTCAGCTTTTTGACGCTGACCCGCGCCGTCACGTATCCGAGGTCGGTGTGCGGTCTGTATCCCGCGGAACCGACCGTCGTGAGTGACGGATCAACAGCGCGGAGCATATCCCCGGTCATCTCGTCCGGCGAGAAGTCAGTGCCGAAAAGCCGCTTGTATTCCGCGATCCTGTCGTAATCGAGCGAGTGCCAGCTGTCCCCGTAGTAATCGGTCCCGACCCAACCGCGAAGATACACCGGCAGCGACGTGTCAACCTGCACCTCAAACAATCTCGTACCGGTGTAAACGCGGTCGGACGACGCCGTCGTGCGCTTGTCGAGCGCGGAAACGCCGGAAAATATCAGGCTCGAGAAATCCGGACTGTCCCCGCGCGCAAGCGAATACAGGTAATTCTCAAGCTTCAGAAGCGGTGTCGAAAGCGACGGGATATCTTTCATGCTGTTTTTGAATGTCATCGGAACGATCAGCAGAACGAGCGCCGTCAGCGCCGCCGCGAGCCCGGTGAAACCACCGAGCCCCGAGTTCTGCCGGAGAACCCGCCGCTTCTCTTCCTTCCATTCCGAAATTGTCGCGTCCTCGGGAAGCTCAGCGTCAACCGCCGCTCCGATCGTCTTCGGTCTCGTGTAGATATGGTCGTATCCGGCGAGCGCGGCACAGCCGCAGAGAGAAGCGATGATGAACCCGAACCCGACGTTCTTCGTACACATACCGTAATAAAGGCATATCGTGCAGACCGATCCGCCGATAACAGCGAGAGGTATAAGTCTCAGCCTTTTCAGCATACAAACCGAAAAAACGGCGCACAATATAAAGAGCAGGACGGCAAAAGCGACGAAGACGCACTCGTTCTCAGGCATTCCGAGCCTTCTAAGCGGATACTCGTAGCTGATAACCCTCTCGCTCATTCCCGGATAGCCGAGCGAGTCGAGTCTCCGGAAAAAGGCGTTCGGCAGAGCCAGCGCCAGATAATATGCCTTTTCTGCGGCGCGTTCGGTCATGAGAGCCGTCGCCGCTCCGATGACCGCGATCAGTCCGCACCCGGCGGCGAAGGTGATCCTTCCGAGCCCCATGACGGAGAACACCAGCGTGAACAGCGCGCTGATTCCGAAAAGCGTCATAACCAATGTGAATCCGTTCCCCAGCGCCAGCGCGTCGCAGATGAACAGAGCGAACCCGAACGTGCACATGAATACAAGCAGGGCGCGCGATATATATCCGACCGCGTACCATCCGCCGGGACAGGTCTGTCTCTCGGGCAGAATGAGCGCGAAGCGGTTCGATGTGGTATTCAAGCGTATACCTCGTTCCGGATGAGACGGAAGTTCCGCCGCGCGCATCCGGACGCGCGGGAACATAAAGATTCCGGTGATCTGACATCAGGACGCTGCGCCTGTGCGCCTCGGCTCTTTCACGGCTGTGTCTTCTGCGATAGATCCGGCGCGATCACGCTTTTTCGCCGCCGAGCGGCCGGGGGTCAGACGCATTACCGCGGATATCCTCGCGGCGCGGTCGGCGACATTTTCCGCCGCCTCGTCGTCTGTCACGTAAAGCGATTCGTCGACGCAGAGTATGAGCTCTGATGAGCCGCCCCCGCCATGCTGCCCGGACGCGACAGTCATGAAGTCGTCCGCGTCAGACGTCCCGAGACAGGAGGTCACCATTATGACATTTGACGAGTCGATATCGGGTATCAGCGAGGCGAGCATCTTTATCTGCCCGTCGAACCTTGTCAGCGGAGCCGTCGCGAACGCCCTGAACGCGTTCTCGAAGTCCGCCGCGCCGGTCATCAGCGCGGTCCGCGGACAGGGCTCGCCGCCGCGCTCCTCGAGCCATACGAGCGAGACAGTGTTCCCGGCTCTGAGCTCGCGTTTCGCCGCCGCGAGGGCGTTCTCGACGACGAGATCGGAGTTCAGCTGATCCATGATGTCGTCGTATCCGGCGAGCGGAGTCAGAAGCGGCTCCGGGGAGGGCTTGTCCGGCTGTTTCTTCGCCTCTTCGGCGAGCTTCCGGCAGTTCTCATAGCGCGTGCCGAGATCGCAGATAATATAGACGCGGTCACCGTTCGAGTGCGCAAAGTCCTTGACTATCATGTCCTCTGACTTGCTCGACAGCTTCCAGTGTATATGCTTGAGGCTGTCTCCCTTGACATAGGCGCGCAGGTCGGTCGGCTCGGTGTCGTCGTTTCCGGTGCGGGTCACCGAAGTGTCGGTCACGTTCTCGCTGTCCGAGAAACCACTCTGCGGCGGCAGCTCGAAGCGCCTCGGCATGACGAAAAGCCTTGTCACGAACCTGTTGTCGAGACGTATCCGCGCCATCCGAAAAAAGTCGTACACCCACATATCCGACAGTCCTATCTCATACACCCCGCGGAAAGCGAACTCCGCTTCCCTCTCAACCTCGCAGCCGGAGAGCGGCGCGAGCGAGAGTCCCACCGACTCCTCGGTACAACGCGCTCCCCTCTCGTCCGGAACGGTCAGCAGCGCCTCGATGAACGGGAAAGGCACCGGTCCGTCATTCGACGTTATGAACCTGTATGAGACGGGTGTGTTCTTCTCCGCCGTCTCGGCGCCGCACCTGACCGACACACGTATCGACAGCACAGCCGCGATGAACTGCAAGGCGATCCCGATCGGCATCAGCAGGACGAAGACGAATATCATGTGCGAGACCGGCTGCTTCAGCGTCTGCGCGAAAATGAGCGTCACGACGAGCAGCACCGGATATATCCACGCCCGCGCCGTCAGCGAGAGCTTTCCGCGCCGCTTCCCGGTCTTCACCGGCTTTTGCACACTCTTCCGGTTCTTATCCGGCTTTTTCACGTCATCTTTCTCCCTTGAACGGCACCGGCACCGACTTCAGGACGTCCTCGAGCACCGCGGCGCAGGTCACCCCGCCGAGCTGAGCCTCCTGCTTCAGTATGATCCTGTGCCCGATCGCCGCCCGGAAGATATCCGAGATGTCCTCCGGAACGACATAATTCCTGCCGTGCATGAACGCGTAAGCCTGCGAGAGCCTTTTCAGCGCCAGAGAGGCGCGCGGGCTGGCGCCGAGCGAGACCGACCTGTGCTCTCTCGTCGCCGAGACAAGCAGCACGAGATATTTATAGAGACTCCTGTCGATGCGTACATCAGTCGTAAGAGCGCGCAGGAAGCTGATGAGCTTCGCCCCGGCGACAGGGCTCACGGCGTCAAGTGGGTCAGCGGCGGTGCGCTCCTCGACTATGCGCATCTCCTCGTCCGGCGTCGGGTAGCCCATCGACAGCTTCATGCTGAAACGGTCGAGCTGAGCCTCCGGCAGAGGATATGTACCGACGAATCCGGACGGGTTCTGCGTCGCGATGACCATAAACGGGTCCGGAAGGATGTAGGTCTTTCCGTCGACGGTGACTCTTCCCTCCTCCATCGCCTCGAGGAGCGCGGACTGCGTCTTCGGAGACGCACGGTTTATCTCGTCCGCCAGCAGTATATTGGTCATGACGAGTCCCGGAGTGAACTCGAAGTTCTCCTCCCGGCGGTTGTATATGTTGAAGCCGGTTATATCCGACGCCGTGACGTCCGGCGTGAACTGCGCGCGGCGGAAATCGAGCCCGGCGGCCTTCGCGAGAGCCGCGGCGAGGGTCGTCTTTCCGACGCCGGGAACGTCCTCGATCAGAACGTGTCCGCCGGCGAGCATCGCCGTTATCAGAAGCAGCACTTCGCGGTGCTTGCCGACGATGACCTTCTCGATCTCGGACGTGAGCCTTGACGCCGCGGCGTAAGCCTTTTCCGCGTCGACGTCGTCGAACCTGACCGACGTGAATTTCGGGGTCTGGCGCGGCTCCGCGCGTGTTTCCTTTTCGGTTTCTGTCTGATTCATCTTTAGTTATGTCCTTTCGCTGCACAACGTACTGTTTCTATAGTTATAAACCTATTATATCATTTCTGCCAGAGAGATGCAATAATAACGCCGAAATTTAATAATTATTTTACGAAACATTCTGCCATGGTACAGCGGCGCGTTCCGCGGGGATCCGAATTAGAAATTATGCCCATCACACGCCGAACTTTTTCCGGATTTTATTTGAATATTGGTCTTGACAATTTTACCGAAGCGTGTTAGAATATTGACAAACGGATTTTTTTCGTCGCTCACAGATTTTAAGGAGTAATACGATATGAGTAGATCTTATGATATAGTAATAATCGGGGCGGGCATAACCGGCTCGATGCTGGCGATGAAGCTGTCGAAGTACAAGCTGGGTATCGCCGTCGTCGAGGCGACCTGCGACCTCGCCGGGGGCGCGACGAGAGCGAACTCGGCGATAGTCCACGCGGGCTTCGACGCCCTGCCCGGAACGCTCAAGGCAAAGCTCAACGCGCGCGGCTGCGCGGAGCTTCCCGAGATCGCGAGACGGCTCGACGTCCCGTATAAGAACAACACCTCACTCGTCGCCGCTTTCGGTGAGGAGGATGAGAAAACGCTGCACGAGCTGCTCGAACGCGGTCTCGCGAACGGCGTTCCCGGACTCGAGATAATAGGAAAGGAGCGTCTTCACGAGCTTGAGCCGAATATCTCCCCTGACGCGACAGCGGCGCTGCTCGCTCCCACGGCGGGCATCGTGTGTCCGTATGAGCTGAACATGGCGTGCGCCGAGAACGCGGCTGTCAACGGCGCGGATTTCTTCTTCGATTTCAAAGTCGATCATATAACGAGCGGTGAGGACGGCATAACCGTCAGCTCCGGAGACCGCTCCGTGACCGCGAAGTTCGCCGTGAACTGTGCCGGGGTTCACTCCGACGAAATCGCTAAAATGGTCGAGCCGGACTACCCGATAAGAATAATCCCGCGCCGCGGCGAGTACATGATCCTCGACAAGGCGGAGGGAAAGACCTGTTCCGCGACAATCTTCACCGTCCCGAGCAAGGAGGGCAAGGGCATCCTCGTCACCCCGACAGTCGACGGCAACCTGCTCGTCGGTCCGAACGCTCACGAGGTCGGGCGCGACGACACCTCGACGACCGCCCCCGGACTCTCGGAAATACAGTCCGCGGCGAGACACATCGTTCCGGGGATAAACCTCCGCGCCGTGATAACCTCCTTCGCCGGAGTGCGTCCGACGCCGTCCGACGGGGATTTCCACATCGAGCCGTCCGCGGCTCTGCCGAACTTCCTCAATATGGTAGGTATCGAGTCGCCCGGACTCGCGTCTTCTCCCGCCGTCGCGTCATACGCAATCGACGTGCTCACGAAGATGGGACTTGAGCTTACCGCGCGCGACGACTACATTCCTTTCCGCACCGCGAACGGCCATATGCGCCGCCCGTTCAGGGAGCTCTCCGACGATGAGAAGCTCTCGCTCGCGAAGGAGATTCCCGAGTACGGCAGAATAATCTGCCGCTGCGAGACAATCACCGAGGGCGACATACTCGCGGCGATACACCGTCCGCTCGGCGCGCGCACCATAGATATGGTCAAGCTGCGCACGAGAGCCGGAATGGGTCGCTGTCAGGGCGGGTTCTGCTCGCCGAGGGTCGCGGAGATCCTGTCGCGCGAGCTGAACATCCCGCTCGACGAGATAACGAAGCGCGGCGGAAACAGCCTGCTTCTCTGCGGAAAAACCAAATGACTGACGGATTGAGGAGAAAATAAAATGGAATTCAATATGGAAAAGAAACTCGCCGTCATAGGCGGAGGCCCCGCGGGTCTCGCCGCGGCGATAGAAGCGTGCCGGAACGGCGTCTCGCCGGACGACATACTGATAATCGAGCGCGACCGTGAGCTCGGCGGCATACTCAACCAGTGCATCCACGCCGGATTCGGACTTCATATGTTCGGCGAGGAGCTGAGCGGACCCGAATACTCCGGCCGCTTCATCGAGGAAGTCAAGGAGATGGGCATCGGATACGTCACCGACAGCATGGTGCTTTCGGTCTCCGACGACCGCGTCGTCACGTTCGTGTCCCCGTCGCTCGGATTCATCCGCATGAAGGCAGGCGCGGTGGTACTCTGCACCGGCTGCCGTGAGAGAACCCGCGGTGCGCTCAACATCCCCGGAACACGTCCAGCGGGCGTATATACCGCCGGCACCGCGCAGAGATTCGTCAACATCGAAGGCTATATGCCCGGAAAGAGGGTCGTCATCCTCGGCTCCGGAGACATCGGACTGATAATGGCGCGCCGCATGACGCTCGAGGGCGCGAAGGTCCTTAGAGTCTGCGAGCTGATGCCCTATTCCGGCGGACTCGCGAGAAACATCGCGCAGTGCCTGAACGACTTCGACATACCGCTATACCTCTCGCACACGGTCACGGAGATCCGCGGAAAAGAGCGCGTCGAGGGCGTGACGATAAGCGAGGTCGACGAGAACCGCCGCCCGATCCCCGGCACCGAGGAATACATCGAGTGCGACACGCTCCTCCTGTCGGTCGGTCTGATCCCGGAGAACGAGCTCGCGAAATCCGCCGGGATAAAGCTCGACCGCGTGACCGGCGGCGCCGAGGTCGACGAGAACAACGAGACGACGATCCCGGGCGTCTTCGCCTGCGGAAACGCGCTCCACGTCCATGACCTCGTCGATTTCGTCACCCGCGAAGCGTACAACGCCGGTAAATCCGCCGCGAAGTACCTCGAGAACGGCGCCGTAACCCCGACCGGCTTCATAACCTGCCGCGCCGTCGACGGCGTCAGATACACCGTCCCTCAGAGAGTCGGCCGCTATGAGAGCATCCCGCAGGAGCTCAAGTTCTTTTTCCGCGTCGACAACAACTACAAGAACGTGAAGATTCAGCTCGTCTGCGGCGACACAGTCGTGAAGTCAGTATCCAAGCGCTCAGTCGCGCCCGGAGAGATGGAGTCCCTGACTCTGAACGCGACCGAGTGCGAGAAGCTCTTCACCGCCGGAAGCGACGAGCTGCGCGTAAGACTCGAGAAGCCGGAAACGAAATGAGGTGCCCGAAATGAATGAAGCAACAAAAAAAACTCTGACCTGCATTGTCTGCCCGATGGGCTGCCAGATAGAGGTGACCCTCGACCACGACGGAAAGGTGACCGGAATCACCGGCAACACCTGCAAGCGCGGATATGACTACGCGCAGAACGAGTTCACGAACCCGACCCGCACCCTCACCTCGACGGTCAGGATAAAGTCCGAAACCGACAAGCTGCTCCCGGTCCGTACCGCGAAACCGATACCGAAGCCGAAACTCTTCGAGGCGATGAAGGTCATAAACGAGATCGACGTCACGGCGCCTGTAAAGATCGGCGACGTTATAAGATCCGATTTCATGGAACCCGGCGTCGACCTCATCGCCGCGAAAACTATTGAAAAATAAATTCTGATAAAAACGGAGCTGACGAAAATTCAGCTCCGTTTTTTCTGTTCTGCACAAAATCCATGCCTGAGCTTTGTCGGAATCGCCGGTTCAAACCCGATTTTCCGACACGATCAATAGAAATACTTGATGTTCGAGTGTGACTTCTCCCAGAAATATCCGAGCGACGCCATCTCCGACTCGGTGAGACAGAAATATTTGTAGGAAATCTTGCCCTTCTTGTCCGGGACGGGATCGTCGTGCGTCGTGTCGACGAAATATATCTGACCGTTGACGAGCACCATATTCCACGAGTGCCGCACGTTGCTGTTCGGCGCGTACCCGCCGATCGCGACCGAGCGCAGACCCGCGCGTTCGGCTAAAAGGTTGAACGCCGCGGAATACCCCTGGCAGACCGCCTTCTTGTCGATAAGAACTCCGTAAGCGAGCCTCGTCTCATACGGAAGTGTGTCCGCGAGATAGTTCGCGTAGTCGTACTCACAGTTCAGGATTATATAATCGTGTATAGCCTTGACCTTCTCGAGCCCGGTCATCGTCGGGGTGATTATCGACGAAATGACCTTGTCCGCCTTCTCCTCAGCCTTCCTGTGGAGCTTCTTCAGCTCGCTTATGTCGCGGTCGTACTGAAGGGTTATCGTGTACGCGTCGAGCGCCTTCGAATACTTCACGGATATTCCGGTGCTGTAGAAATACTCAAGATTTATCGTGTTGGAGTGGACGTAATAATCCGACCATACCGACAGAGGTATCGTCGTCCTGAACGTGAATTCCGACATGAACTCGCGGTTCAGGATATAGAACAGGTCGATGAGCTCAAACTCACTGCCAAGGACGTTATTCGACGCGTTCTCAAGCACGGCGTCACGTCTGAACGCGTAGGGATCCTTAGCGTATTCGATGAGCCGCACCGTCATCGACGCCGCCTCGCTCCGGCTCGCGTTTCCGGCGCCGTCATAAACACGTCCGCCGTTCCCGTCCGGATAGCCGCGAAGGAGATACTCATTGTACGCGGTGCTCGCGTACATATCCGATATGTCGGTGAACGGGTCGTCTATGCGCGCCGGCTCGATTCCGAGGGCGAGAACGATCATCTTCGTCATCGCCGAACGGGTTATGGGCTTATCCGGGCTGAACCCGCCTGTTAAATCCTCATCCGTGATTATCCCGCGCTCGTACGCCGCCGTGATGTATCCGGACGCCCAGCTCTCCGGGAACATTGCCCTTGCCCCTTCGGCTCCGCCGACCGCGGCGACGATCATCTTTATAAACTCGGCGTTTGTGACGTCAAGCTCCGGACGGAAGCTTCCGTCCGGGTATCCGTTGAGTATTCCGTCCGAGACGAGCGTCATGACGTCGTCATAGAACCAGTCGTCCGACGCGACATCCGGAAAAACAATCTTCCTCGCCGGAGGCGCGTAGGATATCCCCGGCGCCGGAGCTTCTGTCGCCTCTCCGGACCCGTCGGCGCTCACCGTCGCTCCGAGCGCCTGAACAAGTATGAGCGCCGACAGGAGCGCCGCCGCCGCTGATATGATATTATGTTTCATTTTAGCAAAATTCATTTCGTTCTGATTTGCCTCAAACATTTACGTTCCCGCCCTGCGGGTCCATCTGTTGTTTTTCATTAAAGCCCTCTGCTCCGGGTTTTTGCTTAATTCTATTGTATCACATATCATCCGTCTTGTCAACCGTTTCTCCATGTGTCGAAATAAATTAACATTTGCCCTCCGCGAGGGCGTTTTTTTAATATTTCGTGACCGGCTTGTGTTATTATGTTAACGCGATAAATTTGTGACTTATGTATAATTTTTTTTGCAAAAAACCAGCAATGCGACGAATCAACATTTTTTGCCGTAAAAGCTTGAAATCCGGCGTGATTTGTGATATTATGTATATATATCTTTTATTTTCATGAAAGGCGGCGCGCCGCGTACGGCCCGTCGTAAATGGTATTACCATGGATAAGATCAGAATCGGTATAATAGGAACAGGCGGAATCGCCCACGCGCACGCGCGCGCTTACAAGAACTTCGCGGACGTCGAGGTTGTCGCTGGAGCGGACATAATCCCCGGCAAGGCGAGAAAATTTCTCGACGAGTTCGGCTGGACCGACGCCGCGGCTTACGAGACCTGTGAGGAGCTCTGCGCGAGAGACGACATCGACGCCGTCTCTGTCTGCACCTACAACTCGCAGCACGCAGCCTGCGCAGTCCCCGCGCTCATGTCCGGCAAGCACGTCCTGCTCGAAAAGCCGATGGCTATAACCCTTGAACAGGGTCTCGAAATCATGGCGGCGGAGAAGGCGTCCGGAAAGATCGTCTCGATAGGCTTCCAGCCGAGATACGGCGCTAACTTCCAGAAGGTCAAGAACATAATCGCGTCCGGCGCGCTCGGAGACGTCTACTACGTCCAGACCGGAGGCGGACGCCGCCGCGGTATCCCCGGCAGCACCTTCATCGAGAAGGACAAGGCGGGCGTCGGCGCTCTGGCGGACATCGGATGCTACGCGCTCGATTTCGCGCTGAACTCGATAGGCTATCCGAAGCCGCTCACCGTTTCCGCCGTCGCTTACGACTATTTCGGAAAGAACCCGAAGTACTATCCGGAGGCTGACCGCTTCTCGGTTGACGACTTCTCATCCGCGTTCATCCGTCTTGAGGGCGGCATAACTCTTGACTTCCGTATGTCGTGGGCTATGCATATGGACACGACCGGCGACTTCATCTTCCTAGGCAAGGACGCCGGACTCAAGGTGCGTCAGCCTAACTACCAGCTGTGGGGCGGCGCGTGGGACGGCACCGTCGGTGATATCACGCTGTATCATGATTTCATGGGCTCGCCGACAAGCACTCCGGTGCCGATCGAGACCCAGGAAAAGGGCAACCTCTTCGAGGCGAAGGTCCGCGCGTTCGTCGACGCCGTGAAGACCGGCGGTAAGGCTCCTATTCCAACGAGCCAGATCATATATAACCAGGCGATCATCGACGGCATAATCCGCTCCGCAGCCTGCGGTCACGAAGTTGAGGTAAATCTGTGATACATCCGGAATACTACGCGCTGCTCGAGAAATACGAGGGCATAGTCTCCCGCCGCAATACGGTCGACCGTGATTTCTACAACGGCGTCTTCGAGAGATGGGAGTACCCGGTTCTCACCCGCGACCATATCCCGCCGCATTGGTGCTATGATCTCGACGCTGAAACGAACCCTTACTTCGAGGAGCGCCTCGGCGTCAACGCCGTGTTCAACTCCGGCGCGATCGAGCTTGACGGCAGGTTTTACCTTGTCGCCCGCGTTGAGGGCAACGACAGAAAGTCATTCTTCGCGGTCGCTGAGAGTGACAGCCCTGTCGACGGGTTCAGGTTCACCGATTATCCGGTTCTGCTCGACGACACCTGCCCGGAGGAGACGAATGTCTACGATATGCGCCTCACGAAGCATGAGGACGGTTATATCTACGGTGTGTTCTGCTCTGAGAGCAAGGATACCTCAAACCCGGACCTCTCAGCGGCTGTGGCGGCCGCCGGGATCGTCCGCACAAAGGATCTGAGACACTGGGATCGCCTTCCGAACCTTAAGACGCTGAATTCCCCGCAGCAGCGCAACGTCGTGCTGCATCCGGAGTTCGTGAACGGCAAATACGCGTTCTATACCCGTCCGATGGACGATTTCATCGACACCGGAAGCGGCGGGGGTATCGGCTTCGGCCTCTGCGACGACATAACGAATGCCGTCATAGACGAGGAGATCATCACGAGCCGCCGCAAGTACCACACGATAACCGAGGTCAAGAACGGCGCGGGAGCCGTGCCGATAAAGACCCCGAAGGGCTGGATACATATCGCGCACGGAGTCCGGAACACCGCGGCGGGTCTGCGTTACGTGATCTACGCGTTTGCGACCGCTCTTGATGATCCGTCTAGGGTCATCGCGGAGCCGTCCGGGCTCATGATCGGTCCGCGCGGCGGCGAGAGAGTCGGCGACGTCTCGAACGTGTGCTTCACGAACGGCGCGATCGCGCGCGATAACGGCGAGGTTTATATCTACTATGCCTCAAGTGACACGAGACTGCACGTCGCGTCGACGACAATTGATCGTCTGACCGATTATGTCTTCGGCACCCCGTCCGACCCGCTCCGTTCGGTCGACTGCGTGAAACAGCGCTGCGAGCTTATCCGGAAGAATCTTGAGCTGCTCGGAAAATAATTTCCGAAAAATAGATGTCCCGCGCTTTTTTCGTGAAGCGCGGGATGTTTTTGTGTCAGATTTTTTCGTCAACGCGCCTTGTGAGACCGCTCGTGTAGAAGGTGAACTGTTTTCTCCAAAAGCCCGCCGCGGCTGGATTCATCGTCTCGAGGTCTACGCCGAGATACCGGGCGCGGGTCTCTTTTTTCGCGAGACACACGAGCGCCTGCATGACGCCTTTTCCGCGGTATTCTGGGAGACAATACGCGCCGCAGATGCTCTTCATGCCGGTGTTCCATGTGAGATATGTCTCCCCGCTGTCACCGACCTCGATGAACGCGACGGTGCTAGAATCATCGAATGCGGCGAAAAGTCTTGTGCCGCTTTTTTCGGAGGCGGAGATCCGGTCGGCAAGTTCCTTTTCGGATGTGCGCATGAAGCACGGGCTGCAAGCAAGGTGGTCTGAGAGCTTTATCCGCAGTTCCCGGACGAGAGGTATTTCTTCGCGGTCGAGTTCACGCAGGGTGAAGATGACAGGCGGTGGTTCTTCCATGGAGGTGAATATCGCGTCGGCGCAGCGTCTTCCGAAATTCAGGTTGAAGAGCGCGTTTGTGATTTCGGTGTCATGGGCGAAAACGGAGAGCGCGTGATAATTTGCTCCAAGGGCTGTCCACCTTTCGGCGGCGTATGTGTAGAGGCGTGTCATCACGCGGGCGCGGTCGTTTCGGACTTCCGCGTGACGCCGTTCGCGTGGAGCGGGGAGAAAATGCCTTTCGCGGCGGTTCCGAAGGCGTGGTCGTGTGGCGGAGGGGCGCAGAGGAAGCCGATGAGTTCGCCGTTTTCGATTGCCGCCGCGCCGGTCATTCCGGAGAGCTCCGGGGCATCGGTGTCCGGGAGAGCGGGGATCAGCTGTCTTTCCGCGTCAAGGTTTTCGCGCACAATGGCGTGCGCCGCCGCGAGGTGTTCCGGCGTGAATTGTGTGATGGTGATAAGATCATCCCTTTCGTTTGTTATGTCTTATTATACCATTTCCGCTCACCATCCGTCAAGTCCGACTTCTCTTAAAATAAATATCTCCCCAATTTATAAAGTTTGGGGAGAAGGGGGAGGTGCAGGAGGGGACTGTCGCATTTTAGGTAATTATTTCCATTTCCATAGCATTATTCATAATAATTCAAGTTTACCAATATGGTATGAACCTCAAAAAATGTTCATATTGACCATCAAATGGAAACGATCTCCAGATTTGCGACAGTCCCTTTTTCGTTGCGATTTTCGCAAATTTATGGTATAATTATTAAAAACCGCGAACCTTTTGCCGCCCCGCGCGACTTATCTGTGTGAAAGGAGGTCATCCCGTGACCGAAGCTGAACTTGAAAAATATTATGATGAACTGCTCGATCTCGCGCGACGGGTCTTCGGGGCGGACAAAATCGCGGCAGAAGATGTCGTTTCCGACACGATTTTGTCGGCTCTATCGGACATCCGCGCCGGAAAATCGATTGAAAATCCGTCGGGATACCTGAAAACGCTGTTCTACAGACGCAAAAGCGACTTCCTTCGGCGAAAATATCGCGATTCGTGCGTGATTTTTGACGACGGAAGCCGGCTTTCACTGATTCCCGAGCGGAATTTTCGCGAAAATTCACGGCTCGAAGCCGAGTATTCGCGCGTCAGGCAGTCGCTTTCAAGGCTGAACTATATTTATCGAGAGGTGATGGTGCGGCATTATATGCGAGGCGAAAGCGTCGAAAAAGTGGCGTCAGAATTGGGAATTCCGGTCGGGACGGTAAAACGCCGCCTGAATTCGGGCAGAAAATTGGTGCGGTAGAAACTTGATATGCTGCAAATAAAAAATTCGGAGCTTTCGTATTCGCCGCTGCCGCTCACGTTGAGCTTATGGGGCAGAACCGGGCGGGGCAACGAACCTTTTACACTTGTAAATTCGCTGCTCGCGCAGAACATTCTCGTCGCGGCGTACGAAAAGCCGCTCGACGCGGGCGCGATCGCCGATTCGCTCGGAGTCGCCGCGCCGTATGTCGAAAACGAGCTTGAACGGCTTGTCCGGGGCGAACTCATGGGTAAAACACCGGGCGGGCTCTGTTACACACGGGCGTTTATTTTGAAAAAGAGCGATTCTTACGGCGATATTGAAGCGCAGGAAGAGATGGCGGCGGAGCTTCTTGAGCCGCTTGCCGGGGCGCTTGGACGGTTTGCTTTTCCGGGGCTTTCGGGAAAGGCGCTCGAAACCATGAAACTTTTTTCGCTTTACACACTGACCGCGCGGATCCGCGAGCTTGCGCAGGACGAACTCCGGGGCGAAATTCCGCTTCCGGAGCGTCCGAACGGCGGAAATTGGCTCGCGATCGGCCTGGTCGAGGACAAATCCTTTCCAAAATATGACAGCTCCGGTCCGGCGCAGACGTCGCGGACGAGTGAAAGCGGGCACGGGATGGTCTTCGATTTTCAGTCGGCGTTCGGCGACACACATTGGGTTTACGGTCAACTGCCCCAGCCGATGTCGCTGCTTGAGGCGCGCGATCTCTTCCTCGACCTCGCGGAGGGCAGGACTCCCGACCCGCGTCTGCTCGAAAATCTGCCCGATCTCGAACGTTTGCACATTGTAAAGCGTGATGGAACCGGCGCAAATCTGACAGTTCCGGTCATCACGAACGCGGAATACGCGAAACTCATTGAAACAAGTTCTATGATTGTAAATGAACTTTTCGGGGAAGTCGGCGGGAAAATAAAAACGCTCATCAGGTCGCGGAAGCCTGATGTTCCTAAGACGGTCGATGAGCGCGAGGCGTTTGTTGGATATTCTACGACACGGATTTTACCGCTCGCGGTGATTTTCGCGGCTGTCGAATCGGGGATTATTGACGCGAAAATTGGTGAATCGCCGATGATTGTCGTGGTAACCGGATAATTTTGTTGCAGGAGCGAACTAATAACGGCGCATAGGGGCTGTCGCAAAAGCGACAGCCCCTCCTGCAATCTGAGAATTTATTTCTTAAGCTTAGCCTGAGCCTTGAGTCTGGTAGCGGTATCGAGGATACGTTTGCGCAGACGTATGGACTTCGGTGTGACTTCCATGAGTTCGTCTTCGGCGATGAATTCGATGGCTTCCTCAAGTCCCATGATCTTCGGTGGGGTGAGGATGAGGGCTTCGTCGGCGCCGGAGGAGCGGATGGCGGTGAGGTGTTTTTTCTTGCAGGGGTTGACCGCAATGTCGCCGATCTTCGGGGATTCGCCGATTATCATGCCTTCGTAGACGGGGGTCTGGACACCTATGAACATCTGACCGCGGTCCTGGGTCTGGTAGAGACCATAGGAGGTGGTTTCGCCGTCCTCGCTGGCGACGAGTGAGCCGGTGTAGCGCAGGGTGATGTCGCCGCGGTAGGGCTGGTAGCTGTCGAATATTGAGCTTATGATGCCTTCGCCGCGGGTGTCGGTGAGGAATTCGCTTCTGTAGCCGAAGAGGCAGCGGGCGGGGATGAGGTATTCGATGCGCATGCGGCTGCCGTGGAGGTTCATTTCGAGGAGGTCACCTTTTCTGGCGCCGAGTTTCTGGATGACGGTGCCGTCGTATTCTTCGGGGACGTCGATTGTGACGTGTTCCATCGGCTCGCATTTGACGCCGTCGATGGTTTTGAAGAGGACGTGGGGCATGGAACAGGTGAGTTCGTAGCCTTCGCGGCGCATGGTTTCGATGAGGATCGAGAGGTGCATTTCACCGCGTCCCGCGACCTTGAAGCAGTCGGTGGTCTCGCCGTCCTCGACTCTGAGGGAGACGTCGCGGAGGAGTTCCTTGTAGAGGCGTTCCCTGAGCTGGCGGGAAGTGACGAATTTGCCTTCTCTTCCAGCGAACGGGCTGTCGTTGACCGAGAAGGTCATCTCAAGTGTCGGCTCGCTGACCTTGACGAATTCGAGCGGCTCGACACAGTCGACGGCGGTTATGGTGTCGCCGATCGTGACGTCGGAGGCGCCGGAGAAGCAGATGATGTCTCCCATCTTCGCTGACTCGACCGGAATTCTCTGGAGACCGTCGATCTGGTAGAGCGAGACGATCTTGGTGCGCTTCGGCGGTTCGGTTGAGTGGAAGTTGGTTACCATGACTTCCTGACCGACTTTGATTTCTCCGCGCTCGATGCGTCCGATGCCTATGCGTCCGACATATTCGTTGTAGTCGATGGAGGAGACGAGCATCTGGAGCGGACCCTTGTCGTCGCCCTCCGGTGCGGGGATATATTCGAGGATCGTGTCAAAGAGACACTTGAGGTCGGCGCCGCGCTCGTGCGGAACGAGAGAAGCGGTGCCGTCACGGCCGCAGCAGAATATCATCGGGCTGTCGAGCTGCTCGTCGGTCGCGTTGAGGTCCATCAGAAGTTCGAGGACTTCGTCTATGACTTCGTCGATGCGCGCGTCGGGGCGGTCGACCTTGTTGATGACGACGATGACTTTGTGGTTGAGTTCAAGCGCCTTCTGGAGGACGAAACGGGTCTGGGGCATCGGTCCCTCCGCGGCGTCGACGAGCAGAAGAACGCCGTTCACCATCTTGAGTATGCGCTCGACCTCACCGCCGAAGTCCGCGTGGCCGGGGGTGTCGATTATGTTTATCTTGACGCCCTTGTAGTGTGCCGCCGTGTTCTTCGCGAGGATGGTTATGCCGCGCTCGCGCTCTATGGCGTTCGAGTCCATGACGCGGTCCTCGGTCGCCTGGTTCTCGCGGAAAATACCGCCCTGCTTGAGCATTTCGTCGACAAGCGTGGTCTTGCCGTGGTCAACGTGGGCGATTATTGCGATGTTGCGTAAATCTTCTCGGATCAATCTGAAAACTCCCTTGATAGTTTATTTGAATATTATTTTTGCCTGTTTTATAAAACGATATCCGCCGCTTGAAGCAGCAGTATACAAACATATATTATATCACAAAATCGTCCGAAAGAAAATAGCAACAATGCCGAAATTATTCCCGTGAAAAAAAGAGTTTTTTCTGAAATTGTCGACCCGGCGCCAAAGCAAGCGAAAATACCCGCCCAGAAACGTGCCGGTACGGGTATTTTAAGTTTTTTTCGTTTTGATATTTATTTATCAGCCGTTCTGTTCCGCGAGGAAGTCAAAGAATTTCTGCATCGACGCCTCGACCTTGGTCTGCTGCGCGGCTATGTCGGACGCAACCTGTGAGTTTCCGTTGAACAGCTTCGTGTTGAGCGTGGAGCGCAGATTCGAACTCCAGTTGAATATCGTCGCGACATCTACGGCACGGGTCTGTCTCATTATCTCGAGCATATCTATAGAATCCTCGTTTCTGAGCCCTTTCTGCTCGACGACATTGCTGTAGTAGGTCGGTATGACACTCAGATAGCTCTCGTGCGTCAGCGCCTCGTATATCGTCGCGGTTCTCGAGGTGTTCGTGTTCGTCGACGGGATCGTCATATAGAAGAGCTGTGAGACAAGGCTCGTGTAGTACTGCGACTGGCTCTCGTCGTATTTCGGGAACGGAACTATGCCGAAGGTGTCGGTCATGTCGCGCATGAGCTGCGCCGCCTTTATCTCGCCGGTCATGAAGAAGGAGCGTCCGGTCGTGAAGACATAGACATATCCGCCGTTGTCCGCGTCGAAGTCGGTGTTGTTCGCCTTGAGGGTGGTGCCCTCCTTGCCGTTCAGCAGTACGGCGAGCTTATCCATGACGCCGTAGAAGCGGTCGCTCCCGAGGGCGAACTCCGGCTCGCCGTTCTTGCCGGTGTCGAGAGTAAACTCTCCCGCTGAGAACCAGAAATGCTCCGGCGAGTTCTGATGCGACGATATGCCGTAGACACACTTCCCGTCCTTCGACCACTTCCAGGACTCGTCGCCGTTCAGGTTGGCGACCGCCTTCGCGTACTTCGTCGCCTCGTCGATAGTCCATTTGCCCTCGCGGACGAGGTCGTAGGGCATATCAAGCTAGTGATTCTCCGCCATATTCTCGTTGAAGAACAGGCACCACATACTGTCAAACGCCATGAGGTTAGCCGCGCCGGACGCGAAATACAGCCTGTTATCGAACGTAGTCGCGCCGATTATCTCCTGATCCCACCACTCGCCGTCAAATTTGAACTCGGGCATTGATTTGAGATCCTGAAGATACCCGCCGGTGATAAGGTCGGGAGCCTCACTGACCGGCAGCATCATGACGTCATACTCGTCCTCACCGGACATTATCGACGTCTTCGCATGGTCGGTTATTCTGGATAAGGTGTTCGCGGTGTCGTTTTCGAAAGTCTTCTCGACTATCTTGCAGCCGAGCTTCTGTTCTACCTTGCGGTTGCGGGCGTAAACGGCGTCGTTCAGAACCTCTCCGTCTATCTCCGGCGAATCGAGGTGTATGTACATATTCCAGAGCTGATCGAAATTGAGTATGCGGAATTCGGCTCCGTCGTAATTGACGTCCGGGTATTCGAACCCGACCGTTGTAGTCTCGTCGGTCGTTCCGGTATCATCGGCTGAGGTCTGCGCGTCTGTGTCCGCGGTTCCCTGCTGTTCCGCTCCGCAGGCGGTCTGGGAAAGGATAAGCGCGAGCAGGACAAGTGAGAGGATTCGGTGCTTACGTGGCATGATTGTTCTCCTTTTCGTTTCTGTTGAGCGCTCCGGCTCTGTATTTACCACTCATTTAATTATACCACCGACCGACAGATTTGTAAAGAGTATTCAGCGCTTCACACCGTAGAAAATAGCTGTCCATTTTTGTGCAATATAGCCATCCGCGTGTTTTTCACCGGTACATATTGACAAATACAGTATTATTATGATAAAATATACACGATAACGCTGTATGCGGAAAGGAGGGACCGCCATGCTCTCACTCGCGGCGCTCGCCGTTCTGTCCCCGGACGAGCGCGGATTTGTCGAGGACATTTACCTGAAATACGAGAAGAAGCTGTACGCCGAGGCGCTCGGGATAACCGGAAACCGGCACGACGCCGAAGACGCGGTTGAGAACGCCGTTCTCGGCGTCATCGGAAACATCTCCCGCTTCATCGGAAAGTCCGACCGCGAGATCGCGAGCCAGCTTTACATATACACGAAATACGCGGCGATCGACATATACAGAAAGCGCGCCCGCCGCATGAAAAAGGAAATTCTGTCCGACGATGACGAAACGACGCCGGAGCCGCCGGACGACGGACCAACAATCCCCGAGCTCGCGGTATCCGCCGAAACGGCGCACGTCGTGCGTGAAGCCGTCGCCGGACTGTCCGACGAGCACCGCGACGTCATCCTGCTCAGAATGATACACGGTTACACAAGCGACGAGGCGGCGAAAATCCTGCGCGTGACGCCGAACGCCGTGAACAAGCGTCTCGCGAGGGCGAAGCTGAAGCTGCGCGAAAATCTTGAAGAATACATGAAAGACAGTGACGAAATAAATGAGTGAAAAGAACCGCAATCCCGACGAGCTGATAACCCTCGCCGGAGATATCCTCACAGATATGACAGCCGCGGACCTCGAAAAAACCGATACACAGACTATGCGTGTCCCGCGGCGTTTCCATATGAAGATGCTCCGCGTTATCCGCTCGCACGGCGCGGGACGGAATGGCACTCTCAGAACGGCGGCGATAATACTGATCGTGTCCGCCGCCGTCCTCACCGCGGCTCTCGGGAACGAGACTATCCGAGCGGACATATGGAACACAGTCGCCTCATGGTTTTCCGACTATATCTCGATCGGCTTCGAAGACTTCGCCGAAACATCGTCGGTCGACGGAGAGTTCACAAAGCGCCGCCCGTCATGGGTTCCGGAAGATTACGCCGAAACCGTAAAAACGGATTCACCGGCATTATACGCCCTCGTCTGGAAGGTCGGCGACGTGAAGGTCATGTCCTATTCTCAGGAATACAAGTCTGACAATTCCCAGTGGATCGACAGCGAGACCTGTACCCTGAGCCGCGTCAGCATCTCCGGTCATGACGCCCTTCTCGCCGTATACGACACGGAGGGTGAGCACATGACGCTCGTCTGGAGCGACGATACCTATCAGTATGCGCTGTCGGTCTATGACAAGTCGCTCTCACGCGATGATGTTATCCGCATCGCGGAATCTGTCGGATAAACGGATACTGATTGTCACAGTATACAAACTTCAGCCATGTGATTTGTTGATAACGCTGATTTTTCATTCTGCCCGGAATTTCCGCGGCAGG
Source organism: uncultured Eubacteriales bacterium (assembly GCA_900546315.1). Lineage (GTDB taxonomy): Bacteria > Bacillota > Clostridia > Oscillospirales > CAG-272 > Flemingiibacterium. Next base: position 22,510 of record URCP01000017.1, on the reverse strand, counting down.
AAAACGCGTGCTCCGACGTTATATAGGGCAGAAGCGGTTCGCCACTCCAAATCACAGAAAAGGAGATCATCATGAAAAAGCATATAAGAACACTGTCCGTCGTCCCGCTGGCGGCGCTCGCGGTCTCGGTCTGCGCGCTTTATCCGACCAAAACGGAGATCTTCACGCGCGAGCCGACAGACTACAAGAACGCGTCAGTGCGTCTGACCGCCCCGTCCGAACCGGACACTTCAGCTGAGAATATCACTGACCCGAAGAGCGCCGTTCTCGACAAGGTCCTGAACACGATCGACCGCCTTGACCGCGTTTACATGACCGCGAGAACGAACATGATCGGCGACGGTGAGACGACCCTGACCTTCAACGTCGACATATCCGCCGGACTGTCACATCAGAGCGTCGCGGAAAACGGCGTGACCGTCTCCGAGACATATTCCGACACGAACATGGGAATGGTCAGTATCGACCACAGGACAAAACGATACACACCGGACTGTCTGCCGGTGTACACCCGGAGCGACACGCCGTACATCCCGCTTGACGAGCGGATCACGTATGAGGACGGAATACCCTGCTACCGCTACAGGAGAAACATCACGAACTGCCCGCTCGCGTCCTATTGTCTAGTCCCGCAGGAGCTCGCGTTCAGCGTTCTCTCGGACACCGGCTCATGGGAGATGTCGGACGAGCCGGTGATCCACCCGGACACCGGACGCTCACGCGTCGTTATAACCGGCGTCCCTTCCGATTACTTCGCGGCAAAGCACGGGATCGATTCCTTCTCCATGAGCGTCGACGAGGAGACCGGCGTTATCCTGAGCTTCGAGGGCAAAAAGAACGGCGATGTCGTCATCTTTACTTACGCAACAGAATTCGACACCGCCACGGAAACCCCGGTCGGCAGGTTTGACGCCGCGGCTTTCGCGGACTATACGCCGACGGCGAGATAAATATTATCAAATGAGCCTGTGAGACCAGCAACCGTCCCACAGGCTCATCTTTCAATTGTGAACATTTTCTCAAAAATCAAAAAAACACTTGACAGATCTCCCGCCAAATGCTATAATTATTCCGTGTCTATATTTTCACACCGAATTATACACTTCTCATTATCCGAAAATAGTATAGCACATTCAAGAGCAAAAGTCAAGTGCTTTCGGCTATTATTTACACGCAGTTCACATTTTTTCAAAGGAGATGTTTTCGTGAATGAGCTGACATTATTGAACCGCGCTTTTGCCGCGCGGACGAACGTCGACGGTGACGCGGCGGCAATACTTGATATCGCCGGGAATTCCGCCGACGGCGGACACACCCTTTCAAGAGAGGAAGCGATGGGACTCGCGGAGATACGCTCGCGCGCGCTCGTTGACAATCAGAGGATAGAAATCGGAATCGGCGCTGTCGGGCGGCTGATAAAAAAGTTCCGCTTATCCTCATATGTGCCGCCGGACGGCTTCGCGGAGCTCATCGGGTATCTCGCCGAGCTGTTCTATTTCATCAAGACCGAGACGCGTGACGGCATCAGCGACGCCGACCTCGCCGACTTCATGTATGACCGCTTCGAGGGCATATGCGCCGGCTCGACAGAGCTGCTGACCTCCCAGTGCGAGGGGCTGATAACCTCTCTCGCCGGAGGAAGCAACGGGGATTTTGAAGGAATGCCGGAAAACCAGGAGGATGAAACAGAATGAACGACAAACTTATATACAAAGATTTCGACCGCAAAAGAATCGACCGCGGAAATCTGACCCTCTCAACCGCCGCCGAAGCTCTCCGCTGCGGGCTTGTGACCGACGCGGACTACTCGCGCTTTGAGTCGGAAATCTTCGACGAGCTCGCGCGGCTCATAACGAAATACACCCGCGGAGAATCGGATTCTGTCGAGAGCGGCACGGCGGCGGAGCTTCTCGGCTCGATCCTGTACAACACCGACCTCGCGCTGTCAAGGCTGTCACCCGAGGCGTCGGCAGTCGTGATATTTTCGGTGCGCCTTCAGAATATTTATCTCGAGGGACTGAAAATAAACCGCGAATACGTTCTGAAAGCGCTCTCGATGCTCCGCAAACTGAAGCGGACGAAAATAAACGTGATGTGCGTCTACTATAACGACCTCGTCTCCCGCGATCTTGAGAAGTACATACGCGGCTATGATATGTATTTCGACGCGCGGCGGAACTATTCCTGCGTCGACTACAGTATGCCGACCGTGAACCGCTCCGTGCGCGGCATTCTCAGCCTTATACATATCCTCGAGGAGCTGACGTCCGAGGCGGATTTTGTGAACGCCTTCCCGCCGGAGATGACCGGTGAACTGTGGAACAGGTACTTGAGCGAGCTCGCGCATCCCGCCGGAGATATGCTGAGCCTCGGGCAGCTCTGCTATGAGCACGCCATTCTCTCACTTGTTGCAGGCTCGCCGTTCCCGACCGTGCCGCTGTCGCCCGAGAGCGCGGACAGGCTCGGCTTCTTCCCCGACCGCAGCGCCGCCGCGGAGAAACTTTATGTCGCCGCGGACAGACTTGAAAAAATCTTAGTGGAGAAAATATCGTCCGGATATCTGAAGCGTCTCCGTGGGAAGTCTGTCCCGCCGCTTTCCGCCATTCTGTCAGGCGGAAGCGACGCCGTCAGGCGCTTCGCCGGTCTCATGTAAAAAAGAGACCGCCATCTGCATGACAGTCTCTCCCGTGTATATCAAAAGCTCAAAGCTTATGTTTTCGTCTTTATAAAATATATGTTGATCGACCGGATCACGCCGTGTCGGAAAGTTATAAAATATAAAGAATCTCTGAGTTTCGATCTGTTTTACTTCGCGTAGTCGATAGCCCGGCTCTCGCGGATAAGGTGGACCTTGATCTGACCCGGGTACTGGAGCTCGCTCTCGAGCTTCTTGACGATCTCGTGCGCGATGACCACCATCTGCTCGTCGTTGACCTCCTCCGGCTTCACCGCTATGCGGACTTCTCTGCCCGCCTGGATGGCGTAAGCCTTGTCGACGCCCGGGAAGCTGTAGGTGATCTCCTCGATCTTCTGGAGCCTCTTGATGTAGTTCTCGAGGTCCTCGCGTCTCGCTCCGGGTCTCGCCGCGGAGATGGCGTCCGCCGCCTGTACGATGACAGCCGTTATGGTCTGCGGCTCGACGTCGTTGTGGTGCGCCTCGATCGCGTGGATGACTTCCTTCGACTCCTTGAACTTCTTCGCGATGTCGACTCCGAGCTGAACGTGGGATCCCTCGATCTCCTGAGTCAGCGCCTTGCCGATATCGTGAAGCAGTCCCGCGCGCTTTGCCAGCGTGCTGTCGACGCCGAGCTCGTCCGCGATCATGCCGGACAGCAGCGCGACCTCAATCGAATGGTTGAGCACATTCTGCCCGTAGCTCGTACGGAATCTCAGCCGTCCGAGGAGCTTTATCATCTCAGGCGCCAGCCCGTGGATACCGACCTCGTAGGTAGCTCTCTCGCCCGCCTGCTTGATCATCGTGTCGACCTCGCGGCGAGCCTTCTCTACCGTCTCCTCGATGCGCGCCGGATGAATGCGTCCGTCCGAGATAAGCTTCTCGAGCGCGATGCGCGCCACCTCCCGGCGGACCGGATCAAAGCTAGAAAGGGTTATAGCCTCGGGCGTATCGTCGATGATCAGGTCGACCCCGGTCATAGCCTCGATAGCGTGGATATTTCTTCCCTCGCGGCCGATTATGCGACCCTTCATTTCGTCGTTCGGCAGAGCGACGACTGAAACCGTGGTCTCCGCGACCGTCTCGGAAGCGCAGCGCTGAATGGCAAGTGACAGTATGTTCTTCGCCTTGACGTCGGCCTCTTCCTTGAACTGCTGCTCATACTCGATAAGGCGCTGAGCGGTCTCATGCTTGACCTCGTCGTCTATTCTCGAGACGATCTGCTCTTTCGCCTCCTCGGCGGTGAGACCGGCGATCTTCTCGAGTGTCTCGAGATGCTGGACCTTGATGGCCTCGATCTCCTCGCGGGTGTCCGAACACTCCTTGAGCTTTTTCGTGAGCTGATCGTCCTTGCGTTCGAGGTTCTCGATCTTGCGGTCGATCTGCTCTTCTTTCTTTGAGACGCGCGCCTCGAGCCTTGAGAGCTCGCTTCTGCGGTCCTTGATCTCCTTTTCGGCGTCGTTCCTCTGGTGGAGGATCTCCTCGCCCGCCGCTATGAGAGCTTCCTTTTTCTTGCTCTCAGCGGTGCGCTGACCTTCCTCGATGATCTTCTTAGCCTGTTCCTCGGCACTGCCGATCTCCGCCTCACCGACCTTTTTTCTGTATGTCATGCCGAGTACGAAGCCGACCGGGATACACACGACGACTGAAACAATTATACTTATTATTACATCTAACAATGTATGAAACACCTCCTTAAAGTAAATATTCAATTCAAAAATTTTATATATGCAATTACTTTATCGCCCGCGCCGCGGCTCTGTGAGACCGCCCCGGCACAATTACGGCAGTATTATTATAATTACACATACATATATTTTATACAAAAATCGTCTCTCTGTCAAGAGGATAAACACATTTTTATTGATGTGCATTAAATTTTATACAATCTGACGGTCATTTTGTCCGCAAATTGCGCTTTGACGCGCCGCTCAGTCGTCGATCCTGACGTCGATCGTGTCGAGCGTCGCGAAAGCGTCATCAACGAGAGCGTCGAAATCGAGCTTACTCTCCTCCGCCTTGACCTTTTCAATCTCCGGACGGGTCCTCGGATGCCTCGGGGTGAAGACGGTGCAGCAGTCCTCATACGGCAGTATCGAGGTCTCAAAAGTCCCGATCTTTCTCGCGATCTCGACGATCTCTTCCTTGTCAAGCCCGATACAGGGTCTGAAGACAGGCATATTAACGACCGAGTCGGTGACGGCTATCGCCCGCATCGTCTGGCTCGCGACCTGCGCGAGGCTCTCACCCGTGATAAGCGCGCCGCAGTTGTTGCGTCTCGCGACCTTCTCGGCGAGGGTCATCATAAAGCGCCGCAGGAGCAGTGTGAAATAGTCCTCGTCACACTTGTCGCGGATCTCCTCCTGTATCCTCGTCAGCGAGATGACATGAACGCGGATGCGGGTCGTATACTCGCAGAGGAGCTTCGCGAGCTCGAGGACCTTTTCCTTCGCCCGCTCGCTCGTGTACGGGAAGCTCTCGAAATGAAGCGCCTCGATTGTGACGCCGCGCTTCGCCATCATGTATCCGGCGACCGGGCTGTCGATACCGCCCGAGAGGAGCAGAAGTCCGCGTCCGCTCGAGCCGAGCGGCATTCCTCCGGCTCCCTTTATCTGTCCGGCGTGGATATACGCTCCGTGCTCGCGTATCTCGACGCGCACAACGACCTCCGGATGATCGAGGTCGACCTTAATGCGCGGCATTGCCTCGAGCACGGCGGCTCCGACCTCTCCGGCAAGCTCCGGCGAGGTCATCGGGAAGGTCTTGTCGGCGCGTCTCGCGTCCGCCTTGAAGGTCTTCACACCGGTGAGAAACTGTGGGATGTATTCCTTTGTCGCGGCGAATATCGCGTCGATATTCTTCTCGCAGACGCAGGCACGACCTATCGAGATTATACCGAAGACCTTCTTCGCGCTCTCGAGCGCGGCGTCGAGGTCGCAGGAGTCGTCGAGCGGCTCGACGTATATGGTCGACTGCGCCTTGTATATATCGAAATTCCCGGCGCGCTTTATTCTCGTTTTCAGCTCTCTGAGCAGCATATTCTCGAAATACGAGCGGTTCGCGCCCTTGAGTATGAGCTCTCCGTATTTCAGGAGAAGTACTTCTTTCATTATTTGGTCCAACCTTTCAGTGTTTTTTATTTGCCGTCGGCGAGCAGACTGTACGCCGCGTGAAGGTTCTCTATCACGGCTTCTCCGCTCGTCTCGCAGCACTCGCCGTCGAGCGACCACGCGAGCTTCTTTTCGTCGGTCGTGATCATCCCGCGCGAGAAACTGCCGAAGCTCACGAATTTCGCTTCCCTCGGCTGATCCGGGTTCTGGAGCTTCATTATTTCCTGCGCCGCCTCATGGAACTCGACCGGGTTCTTCGGAGTTTTCACAAGCAGATACTCGTGAAGCCCGTCGCAGAAATCGACCTCCGTCGGATCGAGCTTTATGACGCCGCCGATCGACAGGGTGTTCGCGAACGCGCCGAAGATGAATTCATCCTCGATGACAACGCCATCCGACATCTCAAACCTGAGCCTCGTCGGTCTGATGTCTCCGAAGCGCATCACTCCCTCCAGGATATACGCAAGATGTCCGAGCATATTCTTGAGCTGCTGCGGCGTTCCGTAGGAAACCTCGGTGAACGCGCCGAACGACGCAACGTAGTTGAAAACATGACCGTCAAGCCGTCCGCAGTCCATCTGTCTCGCTTTCGCGTTCATCATGAACTTTGCCGCTTCCCCAGGGTCGGACGGAAGCCCTATGCTCGCGGCGAAATCATTCGTAGTACCGGCGGGAATATATCCGACCGGCGGTCTTTTGTCCTGCGGCAGCGCGCACAGCCCCGCGACGACCTCGTTCAGGGTGCCGTCCCCGCCGATACAGACGACAAGGTCATCTCCGGCGTCCCTCCCGGCGACAAACCTTTCGGCGTCGCCCGCGGACTGTGTCGGGCGGACGAGACAGTCATAGCCGCCTTTCGTTATCGTGTCAAGTATGTCCAGCAGGTCAGAGCGGAGCTTCGGTCTCGCCGTGTGCTGGTTTACTATCACAAGTGCTTTCTTCTGCATCAATAATACCTCCTGCGGCAGAAACGAGGATATCCTCCTCGTTCGCGAGCTCTCCGGATATTACCCGGGAAAGGAGAGTTCCGAGCGTCTTTCCGATCCGCTCCGGTCTCACGCCGAGGGCTTTCAGCCGCTCACCGTCTATTCTGAGCTGTCCGAGCGATATACATTCACCGGAAGTCAGGATATCGTCGAGTTCGGACAAGCGCTCCGGAGATGCCGTTCCGAGCGCGATTCCAAGAATTATAGTATCCCGCGTATGATCCGCGCCGAGCCGCGCGGCGAGCCTTTTGACGTCTGTCCTGCCGCCGAGAGGCGCGTGAGCGTTCAGCACCGCGTGACGAGTCCTTGACGAGACCTTTTTCGGCAGTTTCAGCCCGGCAAGCGCGGCGCCAAGCGTCTTTTCGCTCAGCCCGCAGAACAGTCCCGCGAGCGACAGAGCGAAATCTCCGTACACACTCAGTTTCCCGGCGCATTCCGCCGCAAGTCTGAAATCCTCGTCCGCAAGCTCCGGTATCGTCGTCAGAAAGACCGGCTCATACTCGCACAGTATTTTCTCAGCGTCCTGTCCGAGGAGCAGCTTTTCAAGCTCCGCCGAGACACGCTCCCTCGATATGTCAAGTATCAGAGCGCGCAGTCTGACGGCGGCTTCAGCCGTTTGATCGTCGATCTCAAACCCGAGCGTCGACGCGAAGCGCAACGCCCGCAGTATCCTCAGAGCGTCCTCGTCGAACCGTCTCTCAGGCTCGCCGACGCAGCGGATGATCCTGTCCCCAAGGTCGCGCTCGCCGCCATACGGGTCGATAAGCCCTCTCTCCGGAGAGTACGCCATCGCGTTTATAGTGAAGTCGCGTCTCGCGAGATCTTCCTCGAGCCTTCCGGTGAATCCCACGCTGTCCGGGCGGCGGTGGTCGGAGTATTTTCCATCGACGCGGAAGGTCGTGACCTCGACCGGTTCTCCGCCGGAGATTACAGTCACGGTTCCGTGAGCTATGCCGGTGGGAACAGCCTTGAACCCATCCGCGCACGAAAACAGCGAGAGAGTCGTCTCCGGAAGCGCGCTCGTCGTCACGTCCCAGTCGTTCGGAGCCCGCCCGAGCATAGTGTCGCGCACGCATCCGCCGACAGCGTAAGCCTCATACCCGTCCGCGCAGAGCTTCCCGATGACCGCCGCGGCGAAGGGCGGGATGTGTATCTTCATCAGACGAGAGCCGGTTCCGGCTTCACGTCAGCTTTTCTGTCGGTTCTGACATCCGGCTTTTTCGTTTCTTCTTCCTTGTCAAGCTGCTCGCGCGCGACCGAGAGCATGAGCTTTATGCGGTTTTCCTGATTGACTCTCGTCGCGCCGGGATCGTAGTCGATCGGGACGATGTTCGCCTCGGGATGAAGCTCCCTCAGACGGCGTATCATGCCCTTGCCGACGATGTGGTTCGGCAGACAGCCGAAAGGCTGAGCGCAGACTATGTTTCCGTAGCCGTTCTCGATGAGCTCGAGCATCTCCGCCGTCAGCAGCCAGCCCTCACCCATCTTGCAGCCGTACCCCTCGATGCCGCGGATGAGCTCCTTCAGATGTGAATACCTCGTCGGAGCCTTGAATATCCCCTGCTTTTCGACGATGTCAATTATGAACTCCTCCATGCCCGCAAGATAATCGAGCAGTATCCCGGCGATGACCTTCTTCGCCTTGCTTCCGCCGTAGAGCCTGACGTCCTCGATGCGGTTGTCGGTCTTGAAGAGGATGAAGCTCATGAGCCCGGGGACCATCACCTCACAGCCCTCCGACTGGAGAAACTCCTCAAGGTGATTATTCGCGAGCGACGCGAACTTGACGTATATCTCGCCGACGATACCGACCTTTACCTTCCTGACGCTCCTGTCGACCGGGACAGCGGCGTAGTCGGCCGCGATCTTCTCCATATATGAGCGCATGACGCGCTTAGCGAAGCCCCTTCCCTTCGCGAACTCGACCGTGAGCTTCTCGACCCACTCCTCGGAGACCTTGTCCGCCGCGCCCTTCACGGTCTCATACGGACGTACCTGATTCGCGAGAAGCATCATGAGGTCGCCATACGCCATCGCTGCGATCAGCTTTCTGATCATACCGAGCGTCCAGTGGAAGCCGGAGTTCTTCTCGAGTCCGGAGAGATTCAGCGAGATGACCGGGATATGCCCGAGTCCGGCCTTTATCAGCGCCTTTCTGAGAAGATGTATGTAGTTCGACGCGCGGCATCCACCTCCGGTCTGGGTTATCATCAGCGCCGTCTTCGAGAGATCGTATTTTCCGCTCTTCAGCGCGTCGATCATCTGCCCTATGACAAGCAGCGCCGGATAGCAGGTATCGTTGTGGACATATTTAAGACCGGTCTCAACGACGGCGTGGCTGTCGTTCGTCAGGAGCTCCATCTTGTACCCATAGCTGCGGAAGACGTTCCTGAGCAGTCTGAAATGGATCTCGAGCATATTAGGGATGAGGATGGTGTAGTCCTTCTTCATCTCCTTTGTGAACTCGACCCGCTCCGGCGCGGTTCCGAACTCTTTCCCGCAGCCGGACGCGCAACCCTCACAGGGGTTCTTTTCGTTTTCTGACATTTATATGATTACCTTTCCTCAAATTCAAGCGACAATCGGCGCTCTGCCTGCCGGTCATCAGATTTTTCTGTACACGGGTATTCCCTTCGTCGAAACCTTAATGTGTCCGCTCTCCACCTTTTCGCCGGTGAAGTAGTCGACCCACCTCTCCGAGACCGGGAGATACACGTCGCGCTCGTCGCCGGTGCCGGACGCTATCGGCGCGACAAGCAGGTCGTCGCAGAACATATACTCGTCGTCGATTCCAAAGGTCTCAGCGTCGTCGGTATAATCCATCACGAGCGCGCGGATCGGCGGCTTTCCGGTCGTGTGATACTCGTCGAACGCCTTTTTCAGCATCGGGACAAGCTTCTCGCGGAGCTTCAGCAGTTCGCGGACCTCGTCCTCGCAGTCGAGCTCCGCCCACGGCACCATCTCGCAGTACCACGCGTTTATCAGGCACTGAGCGCTGAAGACGATCGCCTGGAGACGGCGCATCAGGTCGTCCTTATCCTTCGCGTGTCTGACCTCGGGCGTCCAGAGTATACCGGAGAACCCGGACTGGACTACGCCGCGGATGAAGTCCTTGTGATCATACAGATCACTGTAGAGGACAAACGGATAGCTTGCCGCGAGCGCGCCCATGTTTCTGACCTCGGAGAGAGTCTTCGTGTCTCCGAGAGCCTGCATGACAGCCTGCGCGTAGAGCGTGCCGAACAGCGAATGATACTGCTCGCCGTCAAGGCCGGACGGGAATCTCGCGGTCAGCGGGAAACTCCATCCGCCTGTGTTGTCGCTCGAGTCGCACTCGTCGAGCTTGAAGCCGTCGACGCCGTTATCTACGAGCTTCTCGCGGTGATAGTCAGCGAATATCTTCTTCGCCTCGTCAGTCGCGAAATCCGGAACTACGCCGCCCCATACCTCGTATTCACCGCAGTGCTCAGAGAGAGCGCTGTACACGGGAGACGACGGGTGGCAGAACGCATGCTCCCAAAGGCTCACGTGGAACCCGTCTCCGCGAAGCTTGCGGAGCATCTTCTCCGGTTCCGGGAAACGCTCGCTCCATGCCCATGAGCATGAATAAGCGTGCGACTGCCAGCCCGGCTCAAGACCGAGGATATCGCAGGGGAGATCGTGAGAACGGAAATAATCCGCCATGCCGAGAACCTGCTCCTGGTTGTACTGACCGCAGCAGCGGTAGAACACGCCGAGCCCCCATTCCGGAACGTCGGCGCCTCCGCCGGAGAGCATATTGTACTCGGACACGATGTCGGTGATCTTCTTTCCCTCAAACACATAGACGTCGACGCCCTGCGCGCCCGGGATGAGAACGCTCATGACCGCTCCGCAGGACTCGCGGACCGCGTAAAGCTCATCTGTGCTCGTCATGACGCGGCTCTCGCCCTTATCCGCCTTCACGGTGCCGGTGTGCTTCCTGTAGCCGCAGTAGACCTCGATGTATCTCGCGGTGTCGAAGTACATTCCGTAGCCTTTGTTCGTCACGAAAAACGGAACGGGCGCGTGGCTGTCGCCGTTTGCCGACGCCGGGTCGGCGTTGACCGCGAGACGGAGCTTTCTTCCGCGCTGGTCGAACTGTTTTAGCTGGAGACCGAAGCCGTAAATATGCGCGTCGTCCTCGATCGGGAACTCGATCAGAAATCCGCGGGGGGTCATCCGCGCCTCAAAGCGGGACTCGGGGTATGAGACCGGAGTCTCGACATAACTGAAACCCTTGCAGTAATATGATGGGACGAGTTTTTCAGGGGTTCCGAATGTGAATCTTTTCATGATGCTTTTCCTCCAGGTTATTTTTTGGAAACGAGATCTCTTTCCTTAGCCTCGCAGGCGGCGAACAGGCTTCTGAGCCTGATCTTTACCGCTCCGAGGTTCGTTATCTCGTCTATCTTTATCTGGGTGTAAATCTTGTCCTCGCGCTCGAGAATCTCCCTGACCTCGTCGGTCGTTATGGCGTCGACTCCGCAGCCGAACGAAACGAGCTGGACGAGGTTCATGTCCTTCTGACCCGCGATATATCTCGCCGCGGCGTACAGTCTCGAGTGATACGTCCACTGGTTGAGCACACCGACCCTGAACTTCTTTATGTTGTCGCTGACCGAGTCCTCGGTCACGACGACCGCTCCGCACTCACAGATAAGTCTGTCGATGCCGTGATTTATCTCCGGGTCGACGTGGTAAGGACGACCGGCGAGCACGATTATCGGCAGCTTCTTCTCGCGCGCGAGCTTTATGTACTCCTTGCCCTTCGCGCGGACATCCGAGAGGAATTTGTCCCTCTCAGCGTAGGCGGCGTCAGCGGCGGCTGAGACCTCCGCGCTGTCGAGACCGTCGAAGTACTTCGAGAGTATCTCATATATCTTGCCCTTGAAGTCCTTCGGGCGGTGAACGCCGATATAATCCTTGATGAACTTCGTCTTTCCGAGTCCCGGCACGTTCGCGCCGATGACCTCCGGATAGTACGCGACGACCGGGCAGTTGTAATGGTTGTCGCCGAGTTTCTCGTCGAAATTGTAGGTCATGCACGGGTAGAATATAGCGTCGACGCCCTCGGAAAGAAGCGCCTCGATATGTCCGTGTATCAGCTTCGCCGGGAAGCACACCGTATCGGACGGTATCGTCTGCTGACCGGCGAGGTAGAGCTTCCTGTCGCTGCGCGGCGACACGACGATCTCGAAGCCCAGACGCGTGAAGAACGCGTGCCAGAACGGAAGCATCTCGTACATATTGAGCCCCATCGGAAGACCTATCCTTCCGCGGCTTTTCTCAGCCGGCTTTCTCTCCTCGCCCGACGGGCGGTTCGCGCCGTATTCGGAGAGGAGCGAGAGCTTGTACTCATAGAGGTCGTAGTGCGCGCTCTCCTTGCCCCTGAGCGTCGGTCTCTCACAGCGGTTTCCGCCGATGAAACGGCGTCCGCCGTCGAAGGTGTTGACGGTCAGGCGGCAGTGGTTCTCGCAGAGACCGCAGGCTATGACCTTCACCTCATGCCTGAACGCCTTCAGCTTTTCCGCGTCGAGAAGCGTCGTCACATGGGAAGGATCCGCCCTGTGGCAGTCGCGCGCGTAGATAGCCGCGCCGTACGCGCCCATCAGACCAGCTATGTTCGGTCTGACGACGTTCCTGCCGATCTCCTGCTCAAACGCCCTGAGCACCGCGTCATTCAGGAAGGTGCCGCCCTGCACGACGATATGCTCGCCGAGAGAATCCGGTCCGGACGCGCGGATGACCTTGTAGAGCGCGTTCTTGACGACCGAGATCGAAAGACCCGCCGAAATATTGTCGATCGTAGCGCCATCCTTCTGCGCCTGCTTGACCGACGAGTTCATGAAGACCGTGCAGCGCGAGCCGAGGTCGACCGGCGCCTTCGCGAACAGACCCTCCTTCGCGAAATCCGCGATATCCTGTCCGAGCGCTCCCGCGAAGGTCTGGAGAAACGACCCGCAGCCCGACGAGCACGCCTCGTTCAGGAATATGTTGTCAATAGCGCCGTTTCTTATCTTGAAGCACTTAATGTCCTGACCGCCGATATCGATTATGAAATCGACATCCGGCATGAACTTCTTCGCGGCGAAGAAGTGCGCCATCGTCTCGACGATACCGTAGTCCGCGGCGAAAGCGTTCTTCACGATCTCCTCGCCGTAGCCGGTGACGGCGGACGCCGTCAGCTTTATCTCCGGATACTCAGAGTAGAATTTCTCGAGAAATTCCTTTATGATCGGCACGGGGTTTCCGCTGTTCGGGCGGTAAAGCGAGCAGAGTATGTCCCCGCCCTCGCTCATGACGACCGCCTTGACAGTGGTCGATCCGGCGTCGACTCCGAGATATGCCTCACCTTTGTATTTCTCCGGCGACGCGTACTCGACCTTGTCCGCCGCGTGGCGGGAGGCAAACTCGTCATAGTCAGCTCTCGTGGCGAAGAGCGGCGGGCAGGCGAGATATTTGCCCTCAGTACGGTATCCTGAGATCTTTTCGATCCCCTCGCTCAATGTCGCGCGCACCGTTCCGATATCCGAACCGAAAGCCGCGCCCATCGCGACGAAATAGAGCGAATTTTCAGGACACCTGCCGGTGGTCTTAAGCGTCCTGTCAAACGCGGAGCGCAGACCGTCCATGAAAGTCAGCGGTCCGCCGAGATAGACGATATTTCCGGTTATCGGGCGTCCCTGCGCGAGACCCGCTATCGTCTGGTTGACGACCGCGCTGAAGATGCTCGCCGCTATGTCCTCTTTTCTGGCGCCCTGGTTTATCAGCGGCTGAATATCGCTCTTCGCGAAGACTCCGCATCTCGACGCTATCGTGTATATCTTCTCGCAGCCGTGTGAAAGCGTGTTGAGCTCGTCCGGCGTGACGGCGAGCAGCGTCGCCATCTGGTCGATGAACGCGCCGGTTCCACCCGCGCAGGAGCCGTTCATGCGGACCTCCATCGTGCCGTCGAGGTAAAGTATCTTCGCGTCCTCGCCGCCGAGCTCTATGACGACGTCCGTGTCGGGTATCAGCCTCTTCACGGCAAGTCTCGTCGCGTAGACCTCCTGAACAAATCCGATTCCGCACGCCTCAGCCATTCCCATTCCGGCGGACCCGGACACGGACAGGACCGCGTCGCCCGCGCCCGGTATGTCCTTCTCTATCTCTTTCAGCAGAGCGAGCGTGCTCTCGGTTATCTGCGCGAAATGGCGCTTGTAGGATTTGTATATTATATTATTCTCATCGTCGAGCACGACGCATTTGAGCGTCGTCGACCCGACGTCAAGTCCGATTCTCATGTTCATGACCATACCTTTCGTATTAACTTACAGTGTTGAGGCGATTTTGAAAAACGGCTTGTCCGTCTTTCAAAATTCACGACCCTTTGTCTTGAAAGCTTCAAAACTGTTTGGTCTGAAAATTTATTTCCAGACTTTCCCCTCCATAATCAAGCCGTCTCCGCGTTTACGGCAGAGTCGGCATTATACATACATTATATTATATCACACCCGGTTTTCTACTGCAATGAATATAGTGTAAATTAATGCTCACATATGTTGTTTTTTTGACCCTTACGAGGTATTTTCATCCTTTCGGCTCTGTCACGCCGCAAAAACCGACCGCCGCAAGCCTGTGACTTCCGGCGGTCATGTATTCCCGCTCATTTACTGCCCGGGAGTTTCTTTTTCTTTCACTGTGTCAGCGAGCGCCTCCTCACGCACAGACTCCATCTGCGCCGTGGTTATATGCCCTTTTGTGCGCTCGAAATACGCTACGCTGTTGCGCGCGAGGAGAAGAAACTGATTGTTGAGGGTTCTCCCCTCGCTCTTCGCGACAAAGCACAGCTTCTCAAGCAGATCGTCCGGTATCCTGACCGCGACCGTCTTTTGATTTTTCATAAAATACCGCCCTCTTTGTTTTTTTCATTAATTCTATTATCCTACAAAAATGCGGCTCGGATATTTCCGCAATGTTTCTCAGATGTAAATAATTTGTTTTTCGGCCCATCGTCCCCGACATCGGAAAATTTTTCGCCCGTTTTTTAAAAAAAATTGTGAGTATGTATTGTAAAAAAGGACGTAATGTGATAAAATTTATTTATAGAAGTATTCCGGTCTTACAAAAAACGACATGAAAGGACAAAATAACGAAAATGCTGTCAACCGTATATTCATCCGGCATCTCCGGTATTAACGGATTCGTCGTGACGGTAGAATGCAACGCGAGAGACAAGATTCCGACGTTCGATATATCCGGTCTTCCCGACGCCGCCGTCAAGGAATCCAAGAACAGAATAATGTCTGCCTTAGAAAACAGCGGCTTCTATGAACCGGAAAAGGCGCTGACCATCAACCTCGCGCCCGCCAACCGTAAGAAAGAAGGATCCTCATACGACCTCGCCATACTCATAAGCATAATGAAAGCGACGCTGATGCTTCCGCTTGAACTCGATCTGCGTGACTGCTGCTTTATAGGCGAGCTGTCTCTCTCCGGAGAGATCAGACCGGTAAACGGCGTGCTCTGTATGACCATAGCCGCCGCCGAGCACAATCTGCGCCGCGTGTTCGTCCCGGCACAGAACGCCGGAGAAGCGTCGGTAGTCCCCGGGGTGAGCGTTTACGGTGTCGGCAGCGTAACAGAACTGTGTGATTTCCTCATGGGCAGAAAGCGCATTGAACCGACCGTATACGACAAATCCACTTTTTCGGCGGAATCCACGTCATACCCGATCGATTTTTCCGACGTCAAGGGACAGGAAAGAGTCAAGCGCGCGCTCGAGATCGCGGCGGCGGGCGGACACGCCGTGCTTATGATAGGTCCTCCCGGATGCGGAAAATCCATGCTCGCGAACCGCATACCGACTATCCTTCCGGACATTACGTTCGAGGAAGCGATTGAGACAACGAAAGTATACTCGATATGCGGCAAGCTCCCGGAAGGCGTACCGCTGATAACAAGGCGTCCGTTCCGCGCGCCGCACCATACGTCGTCAGCCCCGAGTCTTGTCGGCGGCGGCAGCATTCCACAACCCGGCGAGATATCCCTCGCGCACAACGGCGTGCTGTTTCTCGATGAGCTCCCGGAGTTCCGACAGGATGTGCTGGAGGTACTCCGCCAGCCGCTCGAAAGCGGCAAAGTCGAGATTTCAAGAGTCAACGGAAGCGAGACATTTCCGTGTTCGTTCATGTTCGTCACGGCCATGAACCCATGTAAATGCGGGAACTACGGAAACCCTGTAAAGCCCTGTACGTGTAAGCCCGCCGACGTCAAAAAGTACCATTCGAAAATCAGCGGACCGCTTCTCGAACGCATAGATATGCAGATAGAGGTCAACGCGCTGTCGTTCAACGATCTGTCTGATACGGATCGCCGCTACGAGTCATCCGCGGAAATCCGCGCCAGAGTCAACAAAGCGAGAAAATTCGCGATAGAGCGTTTCTGGTCCGCCGCGGAAAAGGACAAGTCATTAACCCCGATACGCTTCAACGCGGCAATGAACGATCGGCATATAAACCGTTTCTGCCATCTTGACGGAGACGCGCTTGCAATCATGCAGACCGCTCACGAAAAGTTCCAGCTCTCCGGCCGCGGGTATGACCGGATACTTCGCGTGGCGAGAACAATAGCCGACCTCGCGGGGAGCGAGAATATCCAGAAGAACCACATATCAGAAGCGATACAGTACCGCGGTCTTGAGAAAAAATACTTTTTCTGAGTTACCGCCGGCTTCTCAACACAACTGTTGAAAAGTCGTGTGACAATCTGTGCCAAACCATGTAAAACTCTGTCGCCTGATGTCGCACGGCTGTTGATAACCATGTTGAAACTGTGCAAAACTGCGCATCCATGCCTCGAAGTTTTCCACAGTTCCGGAGTGGAACAGTGTTGATAAGCATCCGGCACGGTTGTTGGAAATTAATTTTAATCATCGAAAAAGGGAACGCAAATGAAAACATACAAGACCGCGCGGCTCATCCTGCGCCCATATAAGCCGACAGATTTTGACGCTGTCCACGCATACTCGTCCGACCCGGAGAACCTGACCTACATGCTCTGGGGTCCGAACACGCCGGAGGAGACGCGAGAGTTCATCGAGGACGCCATAGCCGCGGCAGAATCGCCGCGTCCGGAGGAATATCTCTTCGCGGTAATTGAACGATCTTCCGATACGCTCATCGGCGGCGGACTGATCTCGGTGAGCGGACCGGTGAGACCCGGAGTGCCGGAGGCGGCGTCGCCTGAATATCCCGGCTACGGCTCCGGAGAGCTCGGTTGGATAATCCGCCGTGACAGACAGAAGCTCGGGTACGGAAGCGAGCTCGGAAGATTCCTCGTGGATTTCGGCTTCGGTGAGCTCGGACTCCACAGACTCTGCGCGCACTGCGACGCGGAGAACTACGGCTCGAGAAGGGTCATGGAAAATATCGGAATGCGGCGCGAAGGGCTGTTTCTTGAGGCGAGACGACCGCACAAGAAGAGCGCGATGCGCTTCTCGGATGAGTATTCATACGCGATGCTGAGACGCGACTGGGCACCTGAGCCGCGCGAATCCGAAGAAAACACTTGACAGAGCCGCCGTGTTGTGATATAATTATCAGTGCGACCGGGTCGGGCAATCGCGTGGTATGTCGCCGAAAGGTATTACCATGAGGAAAGTCCGGGCTTCACAGGGCGGGATAACGGATAACGTCCGCCGAGGGAAACCTCCGGGATAGTGCAACAGAGATATACCGCCGTGAGGTGACACCGTCGCCCCGCGGTAAGGGTGGAAAGGCGAGGTAAGAGCTCACCCGGTCCCGTGGCAACACGGGAGCGCTGTAAACCCTATCCGAAGCAACACCTTACGGGATCCGCCATTTTCCGGCGGCTGCTTGCCCGGCAGAACCCGTTTGTCTGTGGCAGCGGCATTTTGCCGCGAGCGCGTCGGTAACGGCGCGTCGAGATAGATGATTGCCGATTACAGAACCCGGCTTACAGACCCGATCGCAGGCTGTCATGCTCCCGCATGACAGCCATTTTTTCAGGTTGCGCCCGCGTATTTACAAATTAATGTTGAAAAGCGGCGGGAAATGAGTGTATAATATAAATGAAACACTGATTTAAGGTTGTTTTCGCAGAAAAAAGCCCATAAATCTGGGGGCTTTTTCTGCGAAACCCCGATTTGTTCGGTGTTTCCTAAATCCGTAAAATCCGCTGGCGGCGTACCGCCTGTCAGGTAACCATGAAAGGTCCGATCATATGAAAAAAACATCCGCAGCCGCTCTCCTGCTCTCCGCGGTGATCGGCGCTTCCGCGCTCGTTTCGTGCGGCGACAAGGGCTCGGCGCCTATGGGCTTCAAGGAGCTATCCGACGAGTCCCTCACATATCACCTCTACGTTCCGGACGAGTGGACGACCGATATCTCGACCGGCGTTACATCGGCGTACTACAACGGAGCCGACCCGTCGAGCGTCTCTATGACCGCGTTCGAGCTCGACCGCGACGTGACGAGCGTCGACGACTACTGGGCGCTTTACGAGGAGGATTTCAAATCCATCTTCACGGATTTCGAGTACGTCGATAAATCCGAATGCAAGCTCGACGGCGTCCCGGCTAAGCAGTACATCTACACCGCGACCCTGACCGGTGAGCAGTACAAATTCATGCAGGTCGTCACGATAAAGAACAATCAGGTGTATATCTTCACCTACGCCGCCCTCGCCGAGAAATACGACTCGCACATCGACGACGTCCTCGCGATACTCGACTATTTCGACTTCAAGTAAGCCGCGAAATTTTACTGAAAAGGAATGATTCGTTTTGGACAAGATCTATTTTGACAACAGCGCGACAACCCCGCTGACACCCGAGGCAAGGGAGAAGATGCTGGAGGCGATGGACATCTACGGGAATCCGTCGTCACTGCACACGATGGGTGTGGAAGCGGAGAAACTGGTCAACGAGGCGAAGCGAAACATACTCACAGCTCTCGGTATAAAATACCTGACGACGCTCGACTGCCGCCAGCTCATCTTCACGGCGAGCGGCACCGAGGCGGACAACCTCGCGCTCCTCGGCACAACCGGCGCGAAGAACTACACATCGCAAAAGAACATCATAATCTCGGACAGCGAGCATCCGGCGATCATGGAGACCGCGAAGGAGCTTGAGCGCCGCGGCTTCATCGTCCACAAAATTCCGACGGCGGACGGCATCCCGGACTATGAGATGATAGAACAGGTCGCGGACAGCGACACGATCCTCGTGAGCTTCATGCTCGTCAACAACGAGACTGGCGCGATATATGACGTCAGACGTATCTCCGACATTGTGAAAAAGGCGAACCCCGCCGCCATCATACATACCGACTGCACGCAGGCGTTCCTGAAGATCAGGTTCACCGCGAAATCGCTCGGCGCCGACATGATAACGATATCCGGGCACAAGATAGGCGGTCCGAAGGGCGTCGGAGCCCTCTGGGTCTCGCCGGAGATTCTTAAGAAAAAAGCTATTGTCCCGATAATCTTCGGTGGCGGTCAGGAGAGCGGAATGCGCTCCGGAACCGAGAACGTCATCGGAATCGCGGGATTCGGAGCGGCGGCGAAGGTCGGATACGAGAAGCTCGACGAACACATCGCCTCCATCACCGCCGTACACGACAAAATAGTCTCGGTCCTCTCGGACGCAAAACGTTTCCCCGGCGTCGAGCTGAACACGCCGGACGGACCGGCGGCTCCGCATATACTCAGCATACGCATGCCGATGGTACGGAGCGAGGTCATGCTCCACAGTCTGTCTCACGCCGGAATATTTGTGTCGAGCGGATCGGCGTGCTCGTCGAACACCGGTCACGGAAGCTATGTGCTGAGAGCGTTCGGGCTCGACAACCGTGAGGCAGACTGTACGATACGCGTCAGCATAGGCGCGCAAAACACGCTCGCGGACGCGGACGGATTCGTCGAAGAGTTCGCTTCCGCACTCTCGTCGCTCGTGAGAATGATGAGATAAAGACCATCTTGTGAAATGGAGAACTAAATGGATTCTTTCAGTTACGTTGAAAACCTCTGCAAGACCGCGAAGGCGGCGGCTCCGGCATTCTCCGGAGCAAAAACCGGCGTCAAGAACGCGGTCCTCGCGCGCATAGCCGAGCTTCTCACAGGAAGAAGCGGCGACATCATAGAGGCGAACGCATCCGACCTCGAGGAAGCGGACAAGAACGGCGTCCCCGGACCGATGCTTGACCGACTGAAGCTCGACAAAAAGCGCATTGAGGGCATCGCCGCAAGCCTCCGTGAGCTCATAGTCCTCGCCGACCCGATCGGCTCCGGCACACGCTCCGAGCGTCCGAACGGACTTGTCATCGAGCATATCCGCGTCCCTCTCGGCGTCGTCGCGATAATATACGAGGCGCGCCCGAACGTCACGATAGACGCCGCGGCGCTCTGCATAAAAACCGGTAATGTCTGTATCCTCAGAGGCGGCAAGGAGGCCATACGCACCAACCGCGCGCTGACGCTCGTCATGCGTGAGGCTCTGCGTGACTGCGGGCTTCCGGAGGACGCGGTGCAGCTCATCGACGACACCTCGCGCGAGAGCTCGACGGCGCTCATGAAGATGCGCGGATACGTAGACCTGCTTGTTCCGCGCGGAGGTAAGGGGCTGATACGCAGCGTCGTCGACAACGCGACGGTTCCGGTCATCGAGACCGGCGCCGGAAACTGCCATATCTATGTCGACGACACAGCTGACCTCGACATCGCGGTAAGTGTCGCGCTGAACGCCAAGCTCTCCCGTCCGTCGGTCTGCAACGCGGTCGAGACAATGCTCGTTTCGGAGAATGCCGCGGAAGAATTCCTGCCGAAGTTCGCCGCGGCGCTGACGCACGAGCTTGAGATACGCGGCTGTGAGCGCACCGTCCGGATACTGGAGGACAAGAAAGGTTCCTTCACGCTGAAGCCCGCCGCCGAGTCCGACTGGTCCGAGGAGTATGACGATTATATCCTCGCCGTGAAAGTTGTGTCCGGCATCGACGAGGCCATCGCTCACATAAACAGGTACAACACAAAGCACAGCGAAGCCATAATCACGAAAAGCATGGCGAACGCCGCGAGATTCAGAAACGAGATCGACGCCGCGGCGGTCTATGTCAACGCGTCGACGAGATTCACCGACGGCGGTGAGTTCGGCTTCGGCGCGGAGCTCGGAATATCAACTCAGAAGCTGCACGCGCGCGGACCGATGGGTCTCTCCGCGCTGACGACCGAAAAATACCTGATCACCGGCGACGGACAGGTAAGATAAATACGCAGATTTATTCAACAGGAGAAACAATCATGGAAAAGCGCAGAATCATACTCGACACGGATATAGGACCTGACTGCGACGACTGCGGCGCGCTCGCGATACTCGACAGGGCGTGCGCGGACGGGAAGATCGATCTTCTCGGCGTGACGCACTGCACGTCCGACCTTCTCAGCGTCGACGTCATCGCGGCGATAAACGACTGGTTTGTCGTCAGCGCACCGATAGGACAGACCGACAGAAAAGAATTCTTCGCGGACGCGACAAAGTACACAAAGCCGGTCTCGGACACTTACCGCGCGTCAGGAAAGAACGCGCCGGCGACCGAAAAGCCTGTTCCGCTCCTCAGACGCCTGCTCGCGGAGAACACCGGAGTGACTTTCGTCCTGATCGGTCCGCTCGGCAATCTCGCCGACCTGCTTGATTCAGAGCCGGATGAAATCTCTCCGCTCGACGGCGTGTCGCTCGTCAGGAAATCCGTCGACAAAGTCGTCATCATGGGCGGCAATTTCGAGAACACCGCTACCCCGGAATTCAATATCGAGTGCGACATTCCCGCGGCGAAGACAGTCGCCGGAAAGTGCCCCGCGCCGATCGTCTGGTGCGGATTCGAGGCGGGTCTGAACGTCATCACCGGAGAGACGCTGAAGGACTGCCCCGTGGATTACCCGGTAAGGCTCGCGTACGAGAAACACACTGACGAGAGCTTCAGACGCCCGTCATGGGACCTCGCGACCGTGCTTTACGCACTGACCCCGGACTCTGAGGACTGGATAGTCTCGGACGAGCACAAAGTGGATTTCGCCGACAACGGCGCCGTAATGATCTCGGACGGCAAAGGCTCAAGATGGGTCAGACACCGCGACGAGAGGGCGCTTGAGAAGACGCTGAACAACATCATCGGTCTTTCAGACTGAATATAAACGCTGATTCAAGTTTTTTCTGCTAAAACCCGATTTATTCAGCGTATCATCAAAAACCTCTGACAGGAACCGCACCGTCAGAGGTTTGTTTTTATCTGAGCGCCGCGAGCATTATGCCGCAGAGACCGATGATCATCCCGCAAAGCCCTTTCTTCGTCATCTTCTCGCCGCAGAAGACCCTCGCCGCCGCCGCGGACAGGACCACGACGCCGCCGTTGAAAACCGGGAAGAATATGACCGCGGGTATCAGACCGGTGAGTATCAGGTTGATGATATTCGAGGCTCCCACGCATATGCCGCAGCCAGCGGATGCCGCGGCGTCGCTTTTTCTCATTCCGAAGCTTTTCGGGGACTGACCGGAAAATATAAGCGGCAGGAGCGAAAGAACGAACGACGCCCCCATAGACACCGCGAGGAATCCGCCGACCTCGCCCGCCGATTCCGACGTTCTGTGAATTTTCTGTATCAGTCCGACGGCGCCGGACGAAGCCATCGCCGCGAGCGCCCATATGACCCACGCCGAGCCCTTG